>DATBMA010000002.1:0-29975 GCA_036555105.1 Acidimicrobiia bacterium | reverse complement strand
GGTGTGGCGACCCGACCAACGGTTGCCGTGCCGAAGCTAACGCATTAAGTGCCCCGCCTGGGGAGTACGGCCGCAAGGCTAAAACTCAAAGGAATTGACGGGTCCCCGCACAAGCGGCGGAGCATGCGGCTTAATTCGATGAAACCCGAAGAACCTTACCTGGGTTTGACATTATGGGAAAAGCCGTAGAAATACGGTGTCCGAAAGGGTCCATAACAGGTGGTGCATGGCTGTCGTCAGCTCGTGTCGTGAGATGTTGGGTTAAGTCCCGCAACGAGCGCAACCCTCGTCCTATGTTGCCAGCGGTTCGGCCGGGGACTCATAGGAGACTGCCGGGGACAACTCGGAGGAAGGTGGGGATGACGTCAAGTCATCATGCCCCTTATATCCAGGGCTGCACGCATGCTACAATGGTCGGTACAACGGGCAGCGAACCGGCAACGGTGAGCAAATCCTAAAAGCCGGCCTCAGTTCGGATTGGAGTCTGCAACTCGACTCCATGAAGTCGGAGTCGCTAGTAATCGCGAATCAGCAATGTCGCGGTGAATGCGTTCTCGGGGATTGTACACACCGCCCGTCAAGTCACGAAAGTCGGCAACACCCGAAGTCAGTGGCCCAACCCTTTTAGGGAGGGAGCTGCCGAAGGTGGGGTCGGTGATTGGGACTAAGTCGTAACAAGGTAGCCGTACGGGAACGTGCGGCTGGATCACCTCCTTTCTAAGGAGCAAACGGAGGTCTCTTTTGACCTCCCAGCTCTCAGTTGGTCGCTGATTATTGGCGAGACTGGCTTCTCGAGAGAGCGGAACGGGAGTAATCCCGGATGAGCTCATACCGAGTCCAGCCAGTTCAAGCCGGCACGCTGTTTAGTCGTGAAGGAGTCCAAGCTCTCGCCGCCGCAAGGCGGCATGGGCGCGACCTCTTCAGGCACCTTGAGAACTGCATAGCGAGCACGTTGTCTTGGATTCTCTTTATTCCAAGCTACCAAGAGTCAATGGCGGATGCCTTGGCGCTAGGAGCCGATGAAGGACGTAGCAGGCTGCGAAAAGCCTCGGGAAGCCGTCAAGCAGGCACCGATCCGAGGATGTCCTAATGGGGAAACCCGGCTGGGGTCACGCCCAGTCACTCCGGTCTGAACACATAGGGCCGGTAGAGGTAACCGGGGGAATTGAAACATCTCAGTACCCCGAGGAAAGAAAAGCAATAGCGACTCCCTTAGTAGTGGCGAGCGAAACGGGAAGAGCCCAAACCGATACGGTGTCAAGCCCGGTGGCGTTGCCGTGTCGGGGTTGTGGGACGCATTAGATGGCACACCGGAGCCATCACGGAGTCACCAAGGCAGGAGCTAGCCGAACACGACTGGAAAGTCGGGGCGCAGCAGGTAACACCCCTGTAGGCGAAAGCTCACTGCCCTCCGAGTGATGTTCCCAAGTATCACGGAGGATATTCCGTGTGAATCTGCGAGGACCACCTCGTAAGGCTAAGTACTACCTAGCGACCGATAGCGGACAAGTACCGTGAGGGAAAGGTGAAAAGCACCCCGGCGAGGGGAGTGAAATAGAACCTGAAACCATTGACTTACAAGCAGTGGGAGGGATCTTCGGATCCTGACCGCCTGCCTTTTGAAGAATGAGCCGGCGAGTTATCAGTATGTGGCAAGGTTAAGGCGTGTGCCGTAGCCGAAGCGAAAGCGAGTCTGAATAGGGCGCCAAGTCGCATGCTATAGACCCGAAGCCGAGTGATCTATCCATGGGCAGGGTGAAGCGGGGATAAGACCCCGTGGAGGCCCGAACCCACTATGGTTGAAAACATAGGGGATGACCTGTGGATAGGGGTGAAAGGCCAAGCAAACTCGGCGATAGCTGGTTCTCCCCGAAATAGCTTTAGGGCTAGCGTTGTGTGTTCCGCTATGGGGGTAGAGCACTGATTGGGCTAGGGGGCTTACCCGCTTACCGACCTCAGTCAAACTCCGAATCTCATAGTGCCAAACATGGCAGTCAGTCTACGGGGGATGAGCTTCGTGGACGAAAGGGAAACAGCCCAGATCGCCAGCTAAGGTCCCTAAATCTGAACTAAGTGGGAAACGATGTGGAATTGCTCAAACAGCCAGGATGTTGGCTTAGAAGCAGCCATCATTCAAAGAGTGCGTAATAGCTCACTGGTCGAGTGATTCCGCGCGGAAGATGTAACGGGGCTCAAGTTCAGTACCGAAGCTGCGGGATCCCGCAAGGGATCGGTAGGGGAGCGTCGTGCTGCCAGCGAAGCGGCGGCGGAAGCCAGCCGTGGAGGCTGCACGAGTGCGAATGCCGGCATGAGTAGCGAGAGAGGAGTGAGAATCTCCTCCGCCGATTGTCCAAGGTTTCCTGGGGAAGGTTCGTCCGCCCAGGGTTAGTCGGGACCTAAGGCGAGGCCGTAAGGCGTAGTCGATGGATGACGGGTTGATATTCCCGTACCACTCTGTGCGCGATCAGGCCGAACTCGGTGTGCTAAGGAAAGCCCTTCGGGGCCTACCGAACCCGCCGACATTAGGCCAGCAATGGGGCGACGTGGAAGGGTAAGCGATCCCGGGCGTTGGTTGTCCCGGGGCAAGCGCGTAGGACGAGGTCTAGGCAAATCCGGACCTCATCAAGTCTGAGGCGTTACGCGGAACCGCTTTAGGTGAAGTCGCCGAACGCCCATGCCACCGAGAAAAACCTCTAGCGAGTTCACAGGGTGCCCGTACCCCAAACCGACACAGGTGGACAGGTAGAGAATACCAAGGCGAGCGAGAGAACCCTGGTTAAGGAATTCGGCAAGTTAGCTCCGTAACTTCGGGAGAAGGAGCGCCCCGGTAAAGTGTAGGAGTTCACCTCCGAAGCTTGAGGGGGCCGCAGAAACCAGGCCCAAGCGACTGTTTAGCAAAAACACAGCAGCGTGCTAAGTCGCAAGACGATGTATACGCTGTGACGCCTGCCCGGTGCCGGAAGGTTACGAGGAGAGGTCAGCCCTTTTAGGGCAAAGCTTTGAATCCAAGCCCCGGTAAACGGCGGTCCTAACTATAAGGATCCTAAGGTAGCGAAATTCCTTGTCGGGTAAGTACTACTTGCCCACCACGAGGGCGACTTCGTGGTTAAACCCCGCTCATAACGGCGAAGCCCTCACCAGCAAATAGCTGGCGGGCAATGCCGTGGGAAGTCTGCTCCGCAATGAGCATGACCCCGTAACGACTGAACCCATTTGGGTGAGGCGACGGTTCCTGTCACAGCCGGCGAATACATTCGGTATGTGGCAAATCCAATACCGTCGCAACACGCGGGCCCTGACGAGAAGACTCACATGACCTTGAGGCGATTATCAGTGAGCTCAGTCAGGTGAAGGCATAGTCTGTCCCACTAGAAATGGTGGATATAGATGAAGTTCCGACCTGCACGAATGGCGTAACGATTTGGGCACTGTCTCAACCAGGGACTCGGTGAAATTGCAGTGTGAGTAAAGATGCTCACTACCTGCGGCAGGACGGAAAGACCCCGGAACCTTCACTGTAGCTTGACATTGGAGTTTGGCGTGTGATGTGTAGGATAGGTGGGAGACTTTGAAGCGAAGGCGCCAGCTTTCGTGGAGTCATCGTTGAAATACCACCCTTCGCATGACGGACTTCTAACCTCGATCCGTTATCCGGATCAGGGACATTGTCTGGCGGGCAGTTTCACTGGGGCGGTGGCCTCCTAAAGAGTAACGGAGGCGCCCAAAGGTTCCCTCAGCCTGGTCGGCAATCAGGCGTTGAGTGCAAAGACATAAGGGAGCTTGACTGCGAGACCAACAAGTCGAGCAGGGACGAAAGTCGGGCTTAGTGAACCCATGGTGGCACGTGGGTGTGCCATGGTTCAACGGCTAAAAGGTACTCCGGGGATAACAGGCTTATGGGGCCCAAGAGTCCATATCGACGGCCCCGTTTGGCACCTCGATGTCGGCTCGTCGCATCCTGGGGCTGGAGCAGGTCCCAAGGGTCGGGCTGTTCGCCCGTTAAAGCGGCACGCGAGCTGGGTTCAGAACGTCGTGAGACAGTGGACATCGCTGTCTATAAATCTGGCTATTTGCTGGAACATCCGGAACGTATCCGGCGCTACTGGGCTCATGTCCCACCCAATTCTTAGGGTGTAGACATGATGCAAAGTGATAACGCGTCCGGTGACCCGGACTATCAGCAGGGAAGGCTGGAGGCTTATTTGAGTGGATTCACCGATGGAGAAGGAACATTCTCAGTTGCGGTCACGAGACGCCCTGGCCTGGAGTTCGGCTACCAGCTGATTCCAGAGTTCAGAGTCAGTCAGAACCGCGAGAGGGTGGTGGTACTCGAGACACTGCGCTCAGTCCTCGGCTGTGGGCGAATCGTCCCCAACGATCGCCACAACCCGAGCGACAGAACGATGGTGTTCATCATCAGGCGCAAGGCCGACCTTGTCGGCCGCCTGATCCCCTTCTTTGATCGGAATCCGCTGCTCTCTCCCAAAAGGGAGAGCTACATGCTCTTTCGCATGATTGTCTTCGGACTGATGTCGAAGGAGCATCACACTCGATCTGGATTCGAGCGACTGGTCACGGCCGCCTTTCAAATGAACGGAGGCGGTCGCTACCGACGAACGAAGATCGAGCAGATCTTGAGCCCCCAGAACCCTCAGAGACTCTACGCCGGACTCCCCGAGAGGGGATGAAGATATAGTCCGAGCTGCATGGCGACATGCAGAGCCAGGCAGAAATGACCTGGCCACCCGGAGCTGATCCGGGGGGTAACAGAACTGTCGGTCCCTATCCGCCGCAGGCGCAGGAGATTTGAGGGGAGCCGTCCCTAGTACGAGAGGACCGGGATGGACGTACCGCTGGTGTGCGAGTTGTTCTGCCAAGAGCACGGCTCGTTGGCTATGTACGGACGGGATAAGCGCTGAAGGCATCTAAGTGCGAAGCCCACCCCAAGATGAGATCTCCCACGGGATAACCCGGTAAGGCCCCTGGCAGAAGACCAGGTTGATAGGCCGGAGGTGGAAGCGCAGCAATGCGTTGAGCCGACCGGTACTAATAGGCCGAGGGCTTGGATTTGAATCCTGACACGTGCTCGCTATGGAGTCCTCGAGTTGTCGAGTGCTCAAAGAGTTGTCCGGTGGCCATAGCGGCAGGGAACCACCCGTTCCCATTCCGAACACGGAAGTGAAACCTGTCGGCGCCGATGGTACTTGGGGTGCAGACCCCTGGGAGAGTAGGACACTGCCGGACACACCTTCGGGGCCGCCACCTAGTGTGAGCGGCCCCTTTCGCGTCCATATTCCATGAAGAACGAGCCCCGCAACCACTCCTCCGACTCGCGCCACCGGCCCCCTCAACGAAGGGGTGCGATCGTCGCCGCCACTTCCGGTCAGCTCCCGGGATGGGTCAGAGACGAGGTCAACCGGAGCACTCCCAAAGAGCGTCGGGAGCCGGCGTTGCGTCTCCTCTCACAGGGGGTGGCGGAGTTCTCCGATGAGCGGTACCGAGCGGCGGCTGCCCGCCTGCGCGAGGCGAAGGCTCTGTCCCCGAGGGCGGCCACGATCCGCGAGCTCCTCGGCCTATCCGCCTACCGAGCCGAACTGTGGGAGGAGGCTCTGCGGGAACTCCGAACCTTTCGACGCCTCACTGGAGACACCAGCCAGATGCCGGCCGAGATGGATGCCCTGCGGGCCCTTGGCCGGCCCGCCGATGTCGACAAGACCTGGCAGCTGTTCAAGGAACTCGGGGGGGCCCGCGACGTCGAGTTGGAAGCCAGGGTTGTGTATGCATCGCACCTCTTGGACCAGGGCAAGGTCAAGCCCGCGTGGGAAGTGATCAAACCGGGAAGGCTCGTCGCCTCGGCAGGGGAGGCAGAGATTCGCAGCTGGTACGTGGCCGCCAAGGTGGCACTGGCAGCGGGTGATCGAGAGACCGCCCGCACGATCACCAACGCCATCTCCAAGCAGGCGCCATCTCTCGAAGGTCTCGAGGAGCTTCAGACCTCCGTCGGACCCTGATCTCTTCCTGTCCCAGCCACGCCTTAGGTTCGAAAGCTCCCCGCCTCCCCGCTACAGAAAGGGGAATCGCGATGGACGACGATGTGAACCTCTGCGTCCTGGGAGGGCAGCTCGCAGCCGCTCCAGAGCAGCGTGAATTCCAGACGACCAGGCTCCTGCGTCTGCTGCTGGTGGTGCGAAGCCAGACTCCGCGGCATCGTGTGGACGTGGTGCCGGTGACATGGTGGGATCCGCCCGATCATGTCTGGGGGACCAGATTCACCGACGGGGCCAAGGTCTGGGTGTCGGGCTCGGTTCAGCGTCGCTTCTGGGAGGACGCTGATGGCCGGCGCAGCCGGATCGAGGTGGTAGCCGAGCACGTGGCATTTCCCGGTAGGGACGACCTGGGTTCGGAGGACGCGTCGTCGGGCTGAGGACTTGGAGTACCGATCCTGTGGTACCAATCTCGTCGCATCGTCACCGGATCCGACACTGCTCGGCGCGGGCTCACCTCACCCCGCTGGATCGCCGCCCACGCCTGCGTAGTCCTGCTGGTCATCCTGTTTGCGTCACTCGGCTTCTGGCAACTGCGGAGGCTGGAGGAGCGTCGGCTCTTGAACCAGGTGACCGAAGCGCGCCTGGCGGCATCTCCGGAAGACCTGGCTCTGATGGTGGATGCAGCCGGGACCGAGGTGGACTCGCTCGAGTTTCGACGAGCCACGGTGACAGGACACTTCGTCCCCGAGCAGGAGATCCTCCTTAGGTCGCGGGTCAACGACGAGGTGGCCGGGTACGGCGTCGTTACCCCGTTCGTGATGGAAGATGGGGGAGCGGTCCTCGTCGATCGTGGGTGGATTCCCCTTGGGTTGGAACCCCCACCGGTGGAGGAGGCTGCGCCGCCCTCGGGCGAGGTACAAATCGAGGGCATCATCCGGCTCTCCCAACTGCGACCGGCGTTGGGCCCGAGGGAACCTCCCGGCGTCCTCACCACCGCGGCTCGAGTCGACATCCCTCGGCTTCAAGAACAGTTCGAGTGGTCGCTGCTACCTGTCTATCTGGACTTGACCGAGCCGGCGGGGTCAACACTTCCGGTGGCGACGCCGCTCCCGTCCTTCACCGACGAGGGTCCCCACCTCTCATACGCCGTCCAATGGTTCGGCTTTGCGGTCATCTCCGTCGTCGGGTACATCTTCCTCGTCCGCCGCGCCTCCACTCGGAGCCACGCCGACCGGTCGAGCCAGGCCGTCGACCACCTCGGAACCGGAGACGGCCAGCAGGTCTGAGGGATTCAGCCGGATCTTGGCAGAGCGACTGCCGGCTCCAATGATCACCCAATCCGGCACCATGACGGCCGCGTCTATCCAGAGCGGCATGTCGGCAGGCAGCCCGAAGGCCGTCACGCCGCCGATCAACATCCCGGTCCGTTCAACGGTCTCCTCGGGCCCGGCGAAGGAGACCTTGCGAACGCCCATCTTGCGGCGAACGGTGCCGTTGACGTCGAGGCGGGTCGAAGCCAGAACCAGGCAGGCGCTCCATACCCCGGCGGGACGTCGGGACGCAACCAGGATGGTGTTGGCCGACTGCTCCAACGGGATCCCATAGGCGGCACAGAACGCTGCGGTGTCGGCCAGCTCCGGGTCACATGCCAACAACTCGTAGTCCACGCCGCAGGCCTCTAGATCGGCAATCACCCGGGGGTCTGGCTGTGGTTCCATGAGCCGGCGACCATAACGATCCTTCGCTCCGGCCCGGCCTGGACTGGGTCGTATAACCTCGCCCGATGGCAAAGCTAGAGCTCCTAAAGGACGAGACGATCCTGGCCGAATTCAGAGCGCACTGGAGCCGGCTGCTCCGGGAGATCCTCATCGCGGTGGGAGCAGTCGTGGTGGCGATCCTCCTGACCATTTGGTTCGATGGCGATTGGCGATGGTGGGTCATCGGGCTCATGGCGGTGGTCGTTCTGTTCGTGACGATCCCCAATGTGGTCAGATGGTTCACCGGTCGCTACATCCTGACTACCAAGCGGACGATCCATCGCACCGGCGTCTTTGCCTCCAAGAGTGCGGCTCTCAACCTCGAGGTGGTCAACAACGTCTCGTACAGCGCCAAGTGGTGGGAACAGATCGTGCACAGCGGCGACGTGATGATCGAGACAGCGGGGGAGCACGGGCAGAACCATTGGTCCAACGTGCCAAAGCCAGAGAAGGTGCAGGCACAGATCCAGGAGGCGAGAGAGAACCGGCTGGCCGAGCTCCGCGGCGGGGGAGTGCCGGCCCAACAGATCATCAATCCGGGCCAGACCTCGGCTCAGCAGATCGACATGCTCGCCAACATGCTCGATGAGGGGAAGCTGACCCAAGCCGAGTTCGACGCCGAGAAGGCCCGCATTCTGGGCGGGGGCCGGGCGGCGGCCCCGTCGGCAACTCCGGAGCCGCCGACCCAGTAGCCGCTATCATTCGTCACAGTGACGCAACGCAGTTGTGGCTGGTGTGGCGTGGAGATCGCCCAGAGCGCGACCGGTGGGAGGCCTCGTGAGTACTGCCGGCGCTCACACCGCCAGCGCGCCTTCGAGGCCCGAGAGGCTGCCCGGCGTCACCACCTGAGGGCCGACGAGGTCATCGTTGCACGATCCACCTTCGAGCAGACCAGGGACGCCTTCTACCGCATCGAGAGTGCCCTCGATGATGTCTTGTCGGACCTGGCGGCAGGAGAGAGCCAGGAAGCCCTGAGCGAGGCGTTCTGGCACCTCTACGAGGCGGCAGCGGCGGTGCGAGGTATCTCTCTAGAACCGCGAGCCATGGCGTAGGAGTGCCTGGACGCTTGTCCCATAATCCTGATTATGTCACTCTAGTTACTGGCAGCTTCGGCCTGGTCGGAGATTCGAGGGAAGGTGGCAGGTCATAGTCCAGCGGTGCCGAGCTCCTGTTGCCAGCGCCAGGCGTCGGTGCACATGTCGCCCAGGTCAAGGCGGGCCTTCCAGCCCAACTCTGACTCAACCTTGGAGCAATCGGCCCAGGTGGCAGCGACGTCGCCTGCCCGCCGCGGTGCGATCTGATAAGGCACCTCGATCCCGGTCGAAGCCTTGAATTTCCCCAGAACCTCGAGAACCGTGCTCCCGATCCCGGTCCCCAGGTTGTAGACCCAGGCCCCGGGTTGATCGGCCAGGGCCAGGGCAGCGGCATGCCCCTCGGCCACGTCCATCACATGGACATAGTCCCGGATCGGAGTTCCGTCCCGGGTCGGGTAGTCGTCACCGAACACCCGCAGCACCGGTCGCAGGCCGGCAGCTACCTGGGTGACCAGCGGCATCAAGTTCGTCGGCTCTCCCCTCGGGTCCTCGCCGATCAGGCCGCTCGGGTGGGCGCCAACCGGGTTGAAGTAGCGCAGCATCACCAACGACCACGATGGATCAGATCGGAACAGGTCGAGCAGGATCCGCTCACAGAACAGCTTGGTGGCGCCGTAAGGGTTGGCCGGGTCCCCCAGGGACGCATCTTCTCGCAGCGGGAGAGCCTCCGGTTCCCCATAGACCGTGGCCGAGGAGCTGAACACGAGCGACCTCACACCGGCGCGGCTCATCGCCTCCAACAGGACCCTGGTCCCTCCGACGTTGTTCTCGTAGTACACCAGTGGTTGCGCCACCGACTGCTCGACCGACTTGAGAGCTGCAAAGTGCATGACTGCCTCGCACTCCTCGTCTCGTAGTAGCTCTGCGACCGCAGCTGAATCGCGGATGTCGCCTTCAACGAAGACAGGCACGGTCCCGGTGATCTCCCCGATCCGCTCCACCACCGATACCTGGCTGTTGGCCAGGTTGTCCAGCAGCACAGGTACATGGCCGGCCTCGGCCAGGGCCACCGCCGCGTGGCTGCCGACGAAGCCAGTGCCTCCGGTCACGAGAATCCGCATCCGACGAGATTAGGAATCGAGGCTCGGGCCGACGACCTCTCGAAAGACGACGGGATCAGCCAGGACCGGGCAGTCGACCCCATACAACTCTTTGGCCACCAGTGCCCCGACCGCCAGCACCTCATCGATCTCTTCCATCACGATGGCGGCGGGACCTGTTCCGAGCCGGAGGCATTCGGCCAGAACCGTCGCCGACGAAGAGGATCCTCTCCCCCGCCGCATCACCAGAACCATCGCCCGCACCGACTCACCTCTTTGAGGATGGTGGGTGTCGATGATCGATCCATCCGTCGGATCCACCCCGCCCCAGAAACTCAACGGCTGGGTGAGGACCAGACGCGGTCCCTCCGGAACCTCCGCGGTCATGAGCCCACTCTCCCCGCTACCGCCCTGTTCACGCACATGTCGAGGTCCGCCAGCACCACGTCGACGCCCAGGTTGGCTGGCGCATAGAACGCCCACTTGCCGCTGTCGGTCATCACCGTCCTGATGGCGTCAGCAAGGATCGGGGTGAGGTAGGTGCAGGTGTCGGTCACGATCGTCACCCCCAAAGCGCTGAGCTCCTCATCCCAACCCCGAGCTTGGAGGTCGCCGAGCACCCCACGCCCGGTGTTGACGTAAAGAGGAAGCGCCGCCCTCCTCCCCGCCAGCGCCTGGCGCAACCGCCCGAACTCTGCGAGCGAGAAGTGGGGAGTGCCGAGACAGACGGCATCGACATTCGCAGCCGAGCCGGTGCTGAGCTCACGCACGGCAGCATCCAGGTGCTCATCGGTGATCTGTTCGGTCGGCAGCGGCCGCCCACCGGTGGCGGCTTCGAGAGTGGGCGCCTCGGGGGTGATCCCCACCGCATGGAACATCGCCACGCTCCCGGAAGAAGCGGCGGCGGCGCCCAGCGCTTTCAAATGATCCTCGGTGGTCTTGGCCGGCAAGCCCTGGATCACCGGCACCAAGGCGCCGGCCCGACCCCCGACCACGTGCCCGAGGGCGGCATAGAACAGGCTCGTAGACATGTCCCACCGTCGGGGCTCGACCGATAAGACCACTCCCCCGAGTCGGTTCCAGTCGAGGTGGAGCCCGGCCGCCGGCACCCGCCCGGTGACGGCGGCGCAGATGTCGAAGAAGTCGCCGTAGCGGCCGGTGCGGGCTCCCAGCACCGAGTTGGCGAAGACGATGGCGTTCGACTCCGCCCAGGCGATGTGCTCTCCCAAGCCGGGCCGCGCCTCCAGTTGATAAGGGGCACATGTCCAGGTGGGCCGGCACCCCATTGCCTCGTATGCCTCCAGCTGCCTTCGAGCAGCCGCGGCCTCGTTGCCGTCGCCGCGGTAGAGCTCCGGATGGAGCAGGTCCAGGGAGGTGATGTTGAGGGTGGTCGGAACCGAGACCATGGCTCCGCCCTCAGCCAGGCGCAGGGCAAAGTCGAGTCCGGCCCGGCCGTGGTACAAGCAAGAGTCGACGTGGGCCCCGGTCACATCCAACAGAGAGGTCGCCCCGACCGCCTCGCCCATCCCGGTCACGACCCGCATGGCAAGAGCGACGCCGGGGCCTTCCGATCCGGCAAGGCGCGCCTTGTCTCTCACTTCCAGCTCCACGATCGCGACCTTAAAGCGGGGTTACGCTCGAGAACCGGTGCCGAGCTATGACCCGTTCAGCCGCGGTCCTTACCCGGTGGGGGTAAGGACCGTTCCAGCCGTTGATGGTGCGAGGGGACGCAGCTTCGAGTGCGAGGTCTGGTACCCGGCCACCGGGGTCAACATCGGTGCCGACCTCGAGCCCGACCACCAGGACTCGTTCCTAGACAGGACCGGTGCCACCCGGAACCAGGCTGCTATCCGTGACGCCGACCCGCGGCCGGGCCCCCGCACCTTGCTTCTCTTCTCGCACAGCAGTGGCGCCGGCAGGCAGAGTGCCACTTTCCTCACCACCCATCTGGCGAGCCACGGCTACCTCGTGGCTGCCCTCGACCACTCCGAGATGATCGACCCGGCCCTCGGACCGAATCCCGACGCGACCCCGGACGAGCGTAAAGACCGAATTCAGGCGATCATCGGCGGCAGGGTCCCGGACATCGTCTTCCTCACTCAAACGATCCGGCAGTCGGCAGGTGGGATGGGGATCGGGTTGGAATCCGGCATTGGAATCTGCGGACACAGTTTCGGAGGATGGACCGCGCTGGCCGCAGTCGGAGAGGAGAAATCGATTCGATCAGTCGTGGCGCTAGCCCCCGGCGGCGCTGCCAACCCGCGGCCAGGGATCCTCCCGCTCCGGCTCGACTTTGAGTGGGGGCGGCCGGTTCCGGCTCTCTTCCTTGTGGCAGAGGACGACGTGACCCTCCCCCTGTCGGGCATGTACGAGTTGTTCGGGCGCGCCCCGGCTCCGAAGCAGATGATCGTTCTCCGTCGAGCCGATCACTCCCACTTCGGCGACCAGGTGGCGATCAGCCACGAGTCGATGCGTACGGCGGTCCTGCCGGCCGAGCTCGATTGGCTTGGGCGGGAGATGGTCCCGATCGAAGAGCTCGCACCCGAGGAACAGGCTCACAGGTTCACCCGCGGGCTGGCCCTCGCCCATTTCGACGCAACACTGCGCGGCGACGGGGCCGCCACCGAGCTGCTCGAGACCGGGCTGGTCGGCGCCCTCGAAGCCCAAGGGTTGGACGCCTATCCCGCCAACGCGGAAGGCCTCGGCTGACCGACCCGTCCGGGTGGGTGGCCGTTAGCCTCACCGCCCGTGGCGGCAATGGAACGACTCATCGGCCTCAGCCTGGGCGCCGACCTCGACTGGCCGATCTACTACGAAGACATCCTCGCCCGCCTCGATCCCCATGTGCGCATCGGCGGCGACGACATCACCTTCCGAGTCGAGCGGGTGACGATCGAGCCCTTCGACCTCGACCAGTCGGTTCGTTACGACGTGCTGTTGGACCGTCTGACCCACTGGTACCACACCAGTCGCGAGTGGATAAAGAAGGCTGTCGTCCATGACGACCTCTACGTCCTCAACAACCCCTTCACCATCCAGGCGATGGAGAAGCACACGTCCTATGCGGCGATGATGCGCCTCGGCCTCCCCGTTCCGGAGACGGCTCTGCTCCCACCCAAGGAGTACGAGCCCCAGCCGGACCTGCAGGTCACCCTGAGCCAATACGCCCGCCACTTCGACCTCGGGGAGATCGGAGCCAGGATCGGCTACCCGAGCTATCTGAAGCCGTACGACGGCGGGGCATGGCGGGGGGTATCTCGAATCGAAAATGAAGAGCAACTCCGCAACGCCTACGACCAGAGCGGACGCAGCATCATGCATTTGCAACAGGCGATCGAGCCGTACGACCTCTTCGTGCGCTGTCTGGCGGTGGGCCCCCAGGTCAATGTGATCCGCTACGACCCGACCCTGCCCCTCCACCAGCGGTACCAGGTCGACTTCAACTTCGTCGACTCGGCCGAATGGAGCCTTTTGTCTGACATGACCTTGACCATCAACTCGTTCTTCAATTGGGACTTCAACTCTTGTGAGGCGCTGCGAAAGGACGGGACCTTCTATCCCATCGACTTCGCCAACGCCTGTCCGGACAGCCAGGTGACCAGCCTCCACTACCACCTGCCCTGGTTGGTCAAGGCCAAGATCAGGTGGTCGCTCTACGTGGCCGCAACCCGCCGGCGGATGCGTCATCACCCCGACTGGATCCCGTTCTTCCTCGTGGCCGACACCGACCTGCCATATCGGGAGAAGCTGCGGGCGTATGCCGAGATAGCCCATGACCGCTTCGAGACCGAGCGATTCAACGACTTCTGCGAGCGCTTCCTGGGGGATCTGGACGAGGTGGCATGGGACTACTTCGGGACTGATCGGGCCCGCGAGGCGGTCCATCGTAAGGTCGGCGCCCTCTTCCCCGCCGACGAGGTCGAGGGCTTCACCGACCACTTTTGGGGCCTGGTCCAGTTCTGGCGGAAGACCGAGCGCGACCGTCTCGACGCCGTCGGCAGCACTCCGATGCCAGGCACCTCATCACCCACCGAGCCGCTGCCGGTGACGGTCCAAGTCGAAGGCCAGGAGGAAGGGCTCGAGGGACAGCTGTGAAAGCCACCGACACCTGGTTCTCCGAGCGGCTGGGACAGGACCTGACGGTGGTCCGCTGGGGCATGGGCGGGGCGCCGGTGCTCATCTTCCCGACTGCCGGCGGCGACTGCGAGGAGATAGAGCGGTTCCACGTGATCTCGGTGCTCGAGGAATTGATCGAGGCCGGTCGCATCAGGGTCTATTCGGTCGACTCGATCAACGGGCGGGCCTGGCTGACGGGGGCAGGCGATGAGCCATCGTCCCGACTGATGACGACTTTCGATGCCGCCATCCGATTCGAGGTCGTCCCAGCGATCTGGGCCGACAACGGCCAGGAGAAAGAGGTCATCGTGGCGGGGTCGTCGATCGGGGCCTTCAACGCCCTCGAGGTGTTGTGCCGGCACCCCGATGTGTTCTCCGCGGCCCTGTGCCTCTCCGGAACCTACGACCTGAGTCGTTGGCTCGATGGGCCGATGCCCCCCGACTTCTATTTCTCCTCACCCATCCACTACCTGCCCGGCCTGGACGGGCCTCACCTGGACGCGCTTCGCCAGCGGTTCGTTCTGCTTGCGCACGGCCTCGGGATGGCCGAGGACCCCGCTCAGTCGTGGCAGACGGCGGCCGTGCTGGGCGGCCAGGGCGTCCCCAATCGGGTGGACGAGTGGGGGCCGGAATGGCCCCACGACTGGGTCACTTGGCGAGCGATGTTCCCCCGCTATCTGGAAGAGCTGATCTCCTAGGAGGGCTCGTCCTCGGGCGCTCCGTCCAGGTCGAAGCTCAGCTGGGCGTCCGGCCGCACATAGCGGTGGATCCCTCTCCAGATCAGATAGTCCATGAACACCCATGAGCGGCGATGGATGGCGCTCGGGCCCCATGCCTGCAGCCCCGCCTTGTGCTCAGGGCATGGGTAACCCTTGTTCGCTTCGAAGTTGTAATACGGGAACTCCGGAGCGAGGCCGCGCATGATCCGATCTCTCGTCACTTTGGCGAGCATCGAGGCAGCTGCGATGGACAAGCACTTACGATCACCTTTGACGATTCGGATCGCCCCGCCGACGAAGTCCCACTTGCCGTCGAGGATCACCCGGTCTGGATGGAGCCCCAACCCGTCCAGAGCTCGACGGGCGGCCAGTCGTTGGGCGGCAGACATGCCGAGCTCATCGCATTCCTGGAAGGAGGCGTGGCCGACCGACCATGCCCGGCACCAGCCGGCCACCCGATCGAACATGGCTTCGCGCTCCGCCTCGGTGAGCAGCTTGGAGTCCCTGACCTTGTAGACCCTGCGGTCGGTCGGGATGACGGCCGCACCGACGGTCAAGGGACCGGCCCAACTCCCCCGCCCCACTTCGTCCATCCCCACCACCACCTCGTGGCCGGCAGTCCACAATTCCTGCTCCAGCCGGATCGAGGGAGCGGTGCCGGCCAGCGCCTGGCGCAGGCGGGGAACGGTGGTCGTCACCGTGGGCACGGTAGCGAGAGGCCTCACGATCTCGAGGTCTCTCGGTGACCGTGCGACCGTGCGACTGTGAGACCGTCCGACTGTGCGACCGTGCGACCTGGGATCAGTTGAGTCGGGGGTCCTCGGGGAAGTTGGCAAGCATCGCCAGCGCCCCGCCCTGTCGGCGGAGTACGGCCGGCCACAAAGCTTGCGGATCATCGGAGAAGGCATCCTCGGGCAGGCCGGGGAGCACGAACCATGCCCCCTCCTCAAGTTCGTTCTCCAACTGGCCCGCGCCCCAGCCGGCATAGCCGGAGAAGACCCGAATCGGCCCGGCCGGGTCGGGCCCCGGCTCAGCGGCCAGGTCGACAAGCCCGACCCCTTCGAGAGCGGTCGGGTCAATTGGGTCGGCGTCGCGCACGAGTCCGATCGCCACCGCCGGCTCCACCGGGCCCCCGACGAAAACCACAGGCGGATAGGCGAGGTGGTCTGACCAGGCCGGCAGGTGAGGCTCGACCGGCTCGTCACTCGACCGGTTCAACACCACTCCGAGAGCACCGTCGTCGTCATGGGTCAGGATGAGCACGACCGCGCGGAAGAAGTTGGGATCGCTCAACGCCGGCGAGGCGACCAGGAGCCGGCCGTCGACCTTTTCGCTGCCGTCGGAGATGCTGTCCATGGGAAGCGCATGGTGGCACGTACCATCGCCAACCGTGCTCAGAGTGCTCACCGCCAACGTCTTCAACGGGCATGCAGACGCGGCAGCTTTCGGGGAGCTGCTCGACCGGGTCGCGCCCGACGTGGTCGCCGCGCAAGAGCTCGATCCAGCCGTTGCCGCCGAGATCGAGAATCGGATGCACTTCGGGAAGCTGCTGCCGGCTCACGACTATCACGGGCGCGGCATCGGATCGCTTCGTCCCATCGAAGTGGAGGAACTGGAGATGCCCTACCGAAACGCTTTGGTGGGCAGGCTCGACGACGGCACCGAGGTGATCAGCGCCCATCTCGCCAACCCGCTGGTGATCCCGCCCGCCTTGGGAAAGCGACGCCGACAGGTCGAAGCCCTCGTGACCCACGTGCTCGCGGCCCCAGCCCGAAGGGTTGTGGTGGGCGACCTCAACGCAACTCCCGCCTGGCCCGCTTACAAGGCACTCAATCGGGTTCTGACTGACGGCGTCGCCGACTGGGCAGCTCGCCTGGGCCGGGAGCCGGAGCGGACCTGGGCCTACCGCTACGGGGCCAGGCCGATGTTGCGGATCGACCATGCTCTCGTGTCGGGCCTGCTGGTTGCCGATGCATCCACATATGCGGTTCGCGGCAGCGATCATCTGGCTCTGGTCGTCGACCTGGAGCCGGTGCCGGTTGATGCCGGCTTTAGATCGTCGTCCCAATAATCGGCCAGTGGCGTATCCTGTCCCGATGGGACGGCGGATTCCCCTGCTGGTGGCGATCCTCGGCCTGGCTGCCGCTGCCTGCTCCAGCTCCTCCGACGGAGCCGTGACCTACACCGACCCGGCCAAGCTTTCCCAGGTCAGCCTCCCCGCCAGCTGGCACCTTTACAACTACGACCAGCTGCAGCAGCTCCCCAGCCTCCCATTCGTGGAGACGTTCCAAGGTCAGAATTATCCAGCGGTCTCCTCGGTTGCCTTCGACGGGGCCCCTGTGGCCGACGTCGACAACGTCACAGGGTCGGTGGCGACCGCGGCCTACCCGGTGGGCTCCATGTCGGTGAGGACGGTTGGTGACTTCGAGCGCGACCTCCTCTCCCGAGCCACCCTCAGCCAAATCGTGGTGCCGTACTACGCCTACACCGATCCCAACGAACACGTCAAGGAGGACTTCTCCTTCGGTGACGGTTGGGACGGGGTCAAGCGGCTGGTCAGCTTCGTGGACGACACCAACCAGCTCGGTGTCGCCTATATCCTCTCGGTCACCGATTCCGAGGAGAAGCGGGTCTTCTCCGTCGTCGTCGGGTGCTCCCGTCAATGCTTCGTGGACAATCAAGCCCAGATCGAGGAAGTGATCGGATCATGGCTGGTCAACAAGAGGTCGTGAAAACCACCCGCCGCAAGTCGTCGTTCTTCGACCGGATCAAGATCGCCGTTTTCCTCGGCGTGATCATCTTCGTCGTCGTGGGGAGCCAGGCCAACCCGCCGTTCGATCCCTTCTGGCGGGTGTTCGGAGAGTTCGTGTCGGAGCCAGGCGGGATGGTCCTGGTCGGTCTGTTCCTGCTCGAGGTGCTTCGCCAGGTCCACTACTACATCAGCGAGAAGAGCGCCTCATACAACTCCTTCTGGCAACAGAACGTATGGGGAGGACTGGACCGCACCGCCGGGAAGATGAATCCGTGGACCCGATTCCGAGTCGGGCGCTACATCAAGTGGCTCTTCATCATCATCCCCCTCTACGCGATCACCGTCGACTACTTCGTGGACGACGTCAACTCGCCGATCGAGGCGATCACCCAGACCCCCCGCCTGCTTGCTGGCGCTCTGCCTTACCTGCTGCAGGTCTTCGTGATCATGTTCATCGCCATCGGGCAGTTCGTCGCCATCTTCTGGTTCCTCTCCCGGGGCGGGATGGACACGATCATGCCCGAGGAGATCAAGACCCGATTCAACGACGTATGGGGCCAGGATCACGTCCTCGACCTGATCAGAGAGAACATCGCCTTCCTCGAGCGCCCAGACGAGATCGAGGCCAAGGGCGGCTACATCCCCGGCGGCATCCTGCTCTGGGGCCCGCCCGGTACCGGCAAGACCCTCATGGCAGAGGCAATCGCCGGCGAGACCGGTCGCCCGTTCGTCTTCGTCGAGCCTGGCGCCTTCATCCAGATGTTCATGGGAGTAGGGATTCTCAAGGTGAAGAGCCTCTACCGGAAACTGCGGAAGCTCAGCCTCAGGCACGGCGGCGTCATCGTCTTCTTCGACGAGGCCGACGCCCTTGGAAGCCGGGGGACGATGGGCCAGCCCACCGGGGTCTTCGGAGCCGACACCAAGCTCGATGCCTTCATGTCGTGCAACGGGTTCGAGTACCTCTCGCCGATCGCCCGCAACTCGCTGGTCGACGCCTGGGGCCTGACCGCCCCTGCCACAGTAGAGGTGCCCAAGAAGCGGTTCTTCGACCGGATAATCATGGGCGGGATGGGTGGTGGCGGGATGGGGACCCTGCAGGCCCTCCTCACAGAGATGAATGGCCTCACCAAGCCGAGAGGGATGGGCAACAAGGTACGCAAGGCCCTCGGCTTCCGCCCCAAGCCGCCGCCCAAGTACCGGATCCTCCACATCATGGCCACCAACATGCCCAACGCCCTCGACGAGGCGATGCTTCGCCCCGGCAGGATCGACCGCATGTACAAGGTCGGCTTCCCTTCGAAGGAGGGCCGGAAGCAGACTCTGGTCGGCTACCTGGACAAGGTGAAGCACGGGCTGGCCGAGGAAGAGGTCGAGAAGCTTTCGGTGGTCACGCCCTACTACTCAGGCGCCAAGATCAAGGACCTCGTCAACGAGGCGCTGATCATCGCCATCCGGGACGGCCGCGACACGATCGGCTGGGACGACATCTGGCGAGCCAAAGCGCTCAAGGAGCTGGGCCCACCCGAGGACGTCGATTACATCCAGCGGGAGCGGCACGCCGTGGCCATCCACGAGGCATCTCACGCGGTAGCTGCCCACCTGCTTGGCGATCATCGTCGCATCGACATGGTGACGATCGAGAAGCGCTCCACCACCCTCGGGATGGTGCGCTCTCTCGGCTCCGAAGAGCGCTTCACGCAGTGGAAAACGGAGTTCGAGACCGACATCATGGTTTCGCTTGCCTCCAGGGCGGGCGAGCGGATGTTCTTCTCCGAGGATAACTCCTCTGGCGTTTCCGGCGACCTGACCAACGCCACCACCGTGGCCGCTCTGATGGAGGGCGCCTGGGGCATGGGCAGGGGTCTCGTTTCCTTCTCCGGCACAAAGAGCAACCAAGCCGGAGGGACGGACAACCCGGTCAGCGTCGCCCTGCGGGCCCGGGGCCCACAGGTAGAGGAGCTGCTAGACCAGCTCTATGCGCAGGTCAGTGCCCTTCTGGAGGAACATCACGACCAGGTCCTGGCCGTGGCTGCCGCCTTGGAGGAGCACAAGACCATCTCGGGTGACGACGTGGCGGAGATCATGGGCACCAAGCCGGGCGAGCGCTCAATGCGCGAGCCGAAAGGCTGGAGGCAGGTCTCGGAGAAGGTGGCCGAGGACCGCAAGGCCGAGGCTGCCGAGGCGCTGTCCCGCAAGGTCTCCTCGAACGGCGACACCTCCAATGGCCACCACGAGGATGAGGCCGACGAGGCCGACCCCGAAGGCGAGGCGACTGCGGTTCCGGCCGGCACCTGATCAGACGGCCGAGAACCTGATCAGGTAGCCCAGCCCGGGTCGCTGACTCCACCGATCACGCAGTTGTCGGCGACAATGCGTACGGTCCCATCGGCGCTCAGGTCCCATAGCGCCATGGTGTCGTCCACCTGGGCCAGAACGTGCTGGCCGTCACCGACCGCCCACATCCGCTCGGCGTCGAGGACCGAGGCGGGCACGATCTGATCCGCCCCGGTGCCGCTGGCCACATCGATCTGCACAACGGCTCCGTCGGCCATGCGCACCAGGATCGAGTCCGCGTCGAACCAGCCAAGCGCCAATGAGTCATCAGCAACCGCCAGGGTCGCCGGGGCCACCTCCAGGAGCCCGTTGGCCCCCAGCACCGCATAGTGGATCGTCCCGGCCTCGGCATCACTCGTCCCGATCAGGACCCTGCTGCCATCGGGGCTCGGGTACGCCGCGATCGGCACTCCCAGCCCCTCCTGGTCGACCTGCCACAGCCACTCCACCCCGCTGGAGGCGGGGTCAGCCAGCATCACGCCCACCTCCGCCAGCTGGGGATCGCTTTCCAGGGGCCGGGCAACCGAAACGAGGAGCTTGCCGTCGAGTGACCCGATCAAGTTCAGCGGCTCCCAGTTGTCGACGCTGAAGCGGGCGGCGTCACCGGAGTCGATGTCGACGATCTGCGGCTCTTCCCCTTCGGTGTCGAGTCGGAACAATTGATCGCCCGCGGCGACCCACTCGGATGCAGGGGCCTCCCGCCCTGATGAGCCCCACTCGGCTCTGCTGCTGTCGAGCACCAGAAGGAGACCCCCCACATCGACGGCGCGCTGCAATGGGTCGCCGCCCGGCTCGGCCTCCAGCTCTTCGGGAGCCACCTGATCGAAGGCGGTCGTCGCCATCACCCCGAGCTGCGGGCGACCTGGGGTGTCGCCTTCCTGCAAGGTGACGTCGACACTGAGCTCGGAGCCGTCGCGAATGAGAGAGATCGCCACTGTGTCCCCCACGGCGTGTTCTTGCAGCTCGGTTCGCAGTTGCTCGGCGTCCGCAACGGCAACTCCCCCGACTCCCACCAGCACGTCTCCAGGCTCGATGGCCCCGTCAGCTGCGGTACCGGGTAAGACGTCATCAACCAGAGCCCCGAGTGGTTCGCCCACCATCAGCATGCAGGGCTGGCGCTCGGGGATCACCTGATCGAGGTCGGGAAGGGTTCCAAGGCTGGGGGCGCTCTGTCCCGAGCAAGCTGCCAGCAGCAGCACGGAACCCAACATTGCCATCCGGCGCACGGCAGGAGCCTACAAGCCGCCCTGTCGCTACCTTGAGAACCATGTTGCCCTCGGTCCTGCTGCACGATCACCTCGATGGCGGCCTCCGACCATCCACCGTGATCTCCCTGGCTGCAGATGCCGCCGTCGACCTGCCCACGACGGATGAAGACGGTCTCGCCAACTGGTTCGACCAGAGCGAGGCCCAATCGCTGGAGCGATATCTGGAGGCTTTTTCGGTGACGACAGCGGTGATGCAAAGCGAGCCGGCGCTGCGCAGGGTGACCCTAGAAGCGCTCGAGGACCTGGCGGCTTCCGGTGTGGCCTACGCCGAGATCCGCTTTGCCCCGCTCCTACATACCGCCGGTGGGTTGGACATGGAGGAGGTGGTGGGTGTCGTACTCTCAGCCATGCGGGACACCGAACTCCCCATCGAGGCCAGGCTGATACTCTGCGCAATGCGACAGAGCGACGGCGTCGCCTTGGTGGCAGAACTGGCGGCTTCCGCCCGTGACTCCGGGGTGGTCGGGTTCGATCTGGTCGGCCCGGAGCGAGGCTATCCAGCCTCCCTTCACCGCACGGCGTGTGAGACCGCCGCGGCGGCGGTGGGGCTCACGATTCATGCCGGCGAGGCAGCCGGAGTCGACAGCATCGCCGACGCTCTCTCTTGCGGGGCGCTACGCCTGGGTCACGGCATCGAGATTGCAGAAGACTGCGTCTACCAAGGCCCCGACATCGTCGGATTCGGCCCGATCGCCGCCGAAGTCCACGACCGACGCGTACCTCTCGAAGTCTGCGTTTCCTCCAACCTCGATACCAAGGGTTGGACGCCCGATCGCCACCCGGTAGGAGCCCTCCATCGGGCCGGCTTTTGCGTGACCCTGAACACCGACGACCGGTTGATGACCCGCACCTCCATCGATCGCGAGTTCTCACTCGTCGCCGAACATCACGGATTCGGAATCGAAGACTTCGCCATGGTGACGAGGAATGCACTGGCGGCGGCCTTCTGCGATGACGAGTTGAAGGAGCGCGTATGGGACAGGATCGCCCCCGCCTATGCGGAGGCCGGGGCCGGGGTCAGTGGCCGCTGGTGAGCTGCAGGTCGAGCCATGCGATGATGTCGGCCACCACTTCAGGGCCCTCTGGCTCGTTGAGCATCTCATGTCTGAGAGCGGGATAGAGCCGGCGCTCCGCTCCACCGACATCTGCCAGGATCAGGCTCGATGCGGGCGGGATGAGGGCGTCCGCTCCCCCATGCACGACCAAGGTCGGCACAGGCAGCTTGACCATGTTCTTCCTCACCCGGTCGATCGCAGCGATGATGGCGCTTCCGAGCCGCACGGTGGCGCTGGTATTGACCAATGGGTCTGCGAAGTAGGCGGTGCCGACCTCCTCGTCACGTGAAAGCTGCTCGCCCTTGACACCGGTTGGGGCACGCAGCCCAGGCGCTACCCGCGCCATCCATGGCAGCGTGAGGACCTGCCATGCAGCCGCCCCTCCCAGGGCCGGCGAGCTCAAGACCATCACCTGCGGGGGCTTGCGCCCGGCCATCACGTAGTCGACTGCGATAAGGCCCCCTACCGAGTGGCCGAACAGAACCACTGGGCGGCCGGCGCCGCCAGCGTGAACCATCTGGCGGTCGACCTGGTCGAGAAAAGTGGACCAGTCGTTGATGTCGCAGCGCCCGCCCCCAGACGCCCCGTGACCGTACAGGTCGAAGGCCCGCACCCGGAAGCCGGCCTCGGCCATCAGGCGGCCGGTCCGCTCGTAACGGCCGGAGTGCTCACCGAGACCGTGGACGAGCACCACCTCCGCTCGCGGCGGAACGGATGGCTGCCACATCCTCACCAGCTCGGGCGTCCCGTCTGCCCATACCTCGGGGCGCGCGACGCTCGTCACTTGGGTCACAGGGTCATCGTAGGGGTCAGTGCTCCAGGAAAGGCAGGTTCACGGTCGTCGCCGGCAACCACTCGCCTCGCAGCTCCACCTCCAGACCCTGCCCGCCCGGAGGGGCCACATATCCCATCCCGATCCCGCACTCGAGGGAGGGACTGAAGTTGCCGCTGGTGACCGATCCCGTCGATCCTTCCGACGATCGCAGTGGATATCCCTGACGGGGGATGCGTCGCCCTTCGAGGGTGAAAGCCACCAATGCCTTGGCAAGGCCTTCCCGCTGCTGTCGCTCGAGGGCCGCCTTGCCTTCGAAGTCGTGATCCCAGGCCACGGCGAAGTCGAGCCCGGCTTCGAGCGGCCCGGTGTCGTCATCCAGCTCGTGGCCCCAGAGCGCCAGCCCGGCCTCCAGCCTGAGCAGGTCGCGGGCCCCCAGCCCACAAGGGACAACCCCAGATCGGCTCAACTCCGCCACGAACCCTGCGGCTGCCCCCGATTCGACCACGACCTCCCCTCCTCGCTCTCCCGTGTAGCCGGTTCCGGCCGCACCCATCACCCCCGTCGTGGGCACGTGCAGGGTCCGGAATCGAGCCGGCGCCTCCCCAAGGACCTGTTTGAGGACCTGGGGCCCTGTCGGCCCCTGTATTGCCAGCATCGCGGTGGTCGGTCTCAGATCGTTGAGCTCGACCCCGGGGGCGGCGTTGCGGAATGCCTCCATGACCCTGCGGTGGTTGCCGGCATTTGGCATCACCCAGTATTCCTCCTCGTCCCACCGCCACACGACGAGGTCGTCGATCGCCCCTCCCTGCTCGTTCAACAGCATCGAGTAGTGGGTCCGTCCAGGACCGAACAAGGCGGCGTCGTTGCAGAGCAGTGCCCTCAGAGCATCGGTCGCTCCCGATCCCCTCCAGGAGAACCGACCCAGATGGCTGACATCGAACCAGCCGCACGACTCACGCACCGCCCGGTGCTCGGCCAGGACCCCTTCATACTGAACGGGCATCTCCCAGCCCCCGAAGTCGACCAGCCTGGCGCCGAGGGAGAGGTTGGTCTCGTGGAGCGGAGACCTCATTGGTTGCTAACCGGCCGAGGCGTCCGCCCCTCGATCGTCGAGGCGCACGATCTTCAATGGGCCTGGAAGCCGGGTTGGCGGGGTCACTTCTTCCATGTGATCCGGCTCCTCCAACCCGTACTTTGCAACAAGGTGCAGGTAGTCGCGCTGATAGAAAATCTTGCAGCGGACATCGGGATAGAGCTCCCGCAGCCTCCGGACCTTCCCGTTCTTGCGGGTGACCAGCTTCTGGTTCATCGTCGTGATCTCGATGAACATGTCGTCCTCGGGGAGATAGAAGTCAGGGGTGAAGTGCTGAACGGGGTGGCCGTCTCCGTCCCAGCCGATCGGGAACGAGCGCGGCTCGTACTCCCAGGGAACCCCGTAGAAGTCGAGAAGAAGAGCGAACTGCCGCTCGCTGTTGTGTGCGAACCGGGTCGATTGAGCCTGGCTGAGCTGGGTGTCGGTCAGGGGGCCCCCGCGGTAGCGGCCTGGTTCTCTGTGTCGGGCTCGGGGAAGAGATCGTGGAGATCGCCGACCAGTTCGTCTTGAACCGGCCCGATGGCGATGCCGAACACTCCCTGACCCCGCTTGAACACGTCGACCACCTCCGAAGGGCTGGTGGCGGCGTAGATCGTCTGCCCGTCAGAGAGAAGTGTCACGTCGGCCAGTGGCCGTTCCGATTCCAGCTGTCCCGCCAGGATCTCGACGGCCTGGCGGATCTTGTGGAGGCTCATTCCCGCGTCCAGCAGCCTCTTCACGACCTTGAGCTGGACCACGTCGGAGAACGAATAGAGGCGTTGGCTGCCCGAGCCGTTGGCAGGGCGCAAGGACGGCTTCAGCAGGTCCGTCCTGGCCCAATAGTCCAGTTGACGGTAGGTGATTCCAACCAGCTTGCACACCGTCGGGGCTCGATAGCCCAAGTCGACCGTCACTGTCTGGCCTCCCGCGTTACAGGCTCGTAATTCCGCTGGTGTGAGGAAGCTAGCCGAGGCCCTTCGAAGATGTCAACACTCGGTTGAAAAGCGGGGCCGTGTCAGCCCTGCCCCTGCTCCCCCAGGAAGTCCTCCACGGTGACGCCTTCCAGCAATTCCCTGAAGCGGGCGACCTGCTCCTCCTCGGACTCGTCCTCCAGCTCGATCCCGGCCTCTTCCAGCACCGAGGGCGCCACGAACACCGGCGCTTGGGTGCGGACCGCCAAGGCGATTGCGTCCGAAGGGCGGGAAGAGATGTGGACAACCTCCCCGTTGGACCTGATGACCAGGTCCGCATAAAAGACGCTCTCACGGAGCTCGACCACGTCCACCCGGTCGATCTCGGCTCCCAGTCCCTCCAGGACCATCCGCAGCAGGTCATGGGTCTGCGGGCGGGGAGCCTCCATTCCCTCCATGGCGGCGACGATCGATTGCGCCTCGGCTGCCCCGATCCAGATGGGGAGATACCTGAGGCCGCCATCCTCCCTGAGGAGGACGATCGGCGTGTTGGAGGGCAGCTCCACCCTCACCCCGACCACGGTCACAGGAATCGGCTCATCGGGGCCGCTCATACGGTCAGCCTATCACCGGCCTTCGCGGACAGAACGGGCCACCGAATCGAGGTCGGCTGTGTGTGGTTCGAGGACCGACCATATCGAGTCGAGGTTCCGAAAGCGTCCCCCCAGATCGAGCCCGTAGCCGATCAGGAACTCCTCACCGACTTCGAATCCCCGATACTCGATCGGCACATCGACCAGCCGGCGAGACACTTTGTCCAGGAGGGTCACGGTGGCGATGGAGGCCGGCCCCCGCTCCCCCAGCAGCCTGCGCAACACAGCGAGGGTGAGCCCGGTGTCGACGATGTCCTCGACGACGATCACGTCCTGGCCCTCGAGGGAGGTGGCCGTGTCCATTGCGATCCGAATCCGACCGCCTTCCCCGAACCGGCTCAGGGCGAGAAAATCGATCTCTACCGGGCGGTCGATGGTCCTCACCAGATCTGCCAGGAACGGAAGGGAGCCGACCAGAACCGCTACCAGCAGCGGACGCCGGTCGTGATAGTCCTCGGTGATCGCCTTGCCCAACTCGGCTACCCGGCTGGCGATCTCGCCGGCGGGGACGATCATTGCAACGGGAGCCGAGTCGGTCACCCTCCGTCGACGCTCAAGAGATGCGCGAACCATGCGAAGGCATCGAAGAGGGACGGGAGGTCCTCAGAACCGGTGCGAACCACCGTTCGAGGGGCCACGTCATCGGGAGGGCGGACCGAGGAGAGGTGGGTGAGGGCCTGAACCCTGGCCTCGGCCGCCAGTGAGGCGTTCTCCTCGGCCGAGCCGAGCTGGCCGGAAACGCGCGCCATTCGGAACCCGTAGTCGAGCAGGTCGGCGGCGTCGACGAAATGGCCGTCGGTCCCGGTCGATCCGGCCACCACGGCGAAGAGATGCTCGCCTCCCCTCACCGCCGAGGCGACAAGTACCAGGTCGGCATTGGGAGTGGACCCTGTCTTGACCCCGTTGGCACCGCGGTACCTGACCAGGAACCGGTTGGTGGTGTCGAACCGGCGGGGCTCGGTCCCCGAGGTCGGGAGCACCACCTCCTTCTGATCGACCAATTCGGCAAACCCCGGCTGTGCGTACGCCGCCAGCGCCAGATCGAGCAGGTCACGGGCCGATGACAGGTGGCCGTCCTGGTCGAGGCCGTTGGGGTTGGCGAAGTGGGTGTGGTCGAGGCCCAGCGAGGCAGCCTTCTCGTTCATCAGGTCGACGAAGGCGGGGACCGATCCAGCCACCGCCTCGGCCACGGCCACCGCCGCATCATTGGCCGACCGCACGATCATGGCGTTGAGTAGCTGCCCGAGGGTGAGAGTCTCCCCCGCCGATAGTCCGATCTTGAATCCGCGGGCGGCAGTGGCATTGCGGCTGACCGTGAACTCTTCCTGCAGGCCTCCGTGCTCGAGGGCGAGCAGAGCGGTCATCATCTTCGTGGTCGACGCCGGCGGCAGCTGAAGGTCGGCCTCGCTGGAGGCGATCTCCTCGCCGGTGCTGGCGTCCCAGAGGATCCAGGCCTTGGCGCTGACCTCAGGCTGCGATGGTATGAGCCAGCCCTCGTGGGGCGGGCCCACCAGCGGATGGCCGGCGGCCAGGGCAGGCTGGGCGGTCGCCAAGGTCACGGTGGCCACGGAGGCGATGGCGGCGATGCGGAGGCGGCGAGGCTTCATTCTTCTAGCAGGGACCTGAGAGTGGCGTTGAGTATGGTCCGGTGGAGAGCGGAAATGGCAGTTGCTCCATTCTCGAGCGTCTCGCGCGCCCTGGTGCGGGCGTCAGTGGTGCTCTGGGAGAGGAGAGGGGCTGCCAGTTGTCGGAGCAGCTCGGCCTCGCGCTCGGCACCGAGCCTGACCGCTCGGAGATGGCGGGCTTCGAACCCATCGGCCAGCAGCCGGCGGCACTCCACCGCCGCCTCCAGGGCCCAGAAGGGGAACGCGCTGCCATTGTCCCGTTTTCCGAAGATGCCGTGATCCACCAGCTCGTCGAGCTGGCCAGAGGTGAGCCCGCTCCGTCTCAGAAGGTCGGTGCGGGTGAGCGGCTCGCCCTCCTCCCCGAGCTGGCCGTCGCCCTCCTCCTCGTCGGAACGCGTCTCCCCCCGTTCCCACATCGTCAGCCGTGACTTGATGACCTTGAGGGGCAGGAAGTGGTCGCGTTGCAGCGCGAGGATGTAGCGCAGGCGGCGGATCTCGACGGGGCCGAATTGGCGATAGCCCCCGGCCGATCGTTCGGGATCGATCAGGCCTTGGGACTCGAGGAACCTGATCTTCGACACCGACACATCTGGGAAGTCATCGCGCAGCAGCGCAATCACCTCTCCGATGCTCAGGCTGGCTCCGGCCATATCGATTCAGTCGCTGCCCTTGGCCACGACGAAGTGGAAGCGCCCCACCATCACCTCGTCGCCAGGGGCGAGCACGGCGCTGTCGACCCTCGACTCGTTGACATAGGTCCCGTTGGTCGATCCGGAGTCCTCGACCGCCAGCCCATCACTCTCGGTCAGGAACCGGCAATGGTGACGGGAGACGGTCACGTCGTCGAGGAATATGTGGCTTTCCGGATGGCGTCCGACCGTGGTGAGCCCGGCCGGCAACACAAACGTCAGACCGGCCTGGGGCCCGCGCTCGACGACCAAAGCCCAGCCATCGAACCCTTCGAGGCTGCCGGCCTCCTCCTTGGTGAGCGGATGCTCGGCCCGCTCCTCGAGCTCGACGTAGGCCACGGTCGGATCCCCGTCCAGTACGAGACCGCAGGCGGGGCAGGAGGCCGCATCCTCGGGCAATTCTGCATCGCACCGGGGACATTGCATGCCGGCATGGTAGAGGCTGGATAGCCCCAAGCCGTGGTGGTCAGCCGATCAGCGACCTGTAGGCGTCGGCGTCGAGGAGACCTTGCAGTGCGTCGGGGTCGGCCACTTTCAGCTCGGCAAACCATCCACCTTCATACGGTGACTGGTTGACCAACTCCGGGCGGTCGGTCAACTCGGAGTTGATCCCCGACACCGTTCCCGCCACCGGCGCGTAGACCTCCGCCACGGACTTGGTCGACTCCACCTCGGCCAGGATCGCCCCCGGTTCCACCACCAAGCCCACGACAGGCAACTGGACGAAGACGACGTCGCCCAGGGCGTCCTGGGCATAGTCGGTGATCCCCAAGCGGACGGTCCCATCCTCTCCGACCGCCAGCCACTCATGCTCGGCGGTGTAACGGAGCCCGTCGGGAACGTCCATCGAATCTCCTATTGGGGGACGGGGGACTCTACCGATGAGAGCCCTGCCGCCACGTCCTTGAGATAGATGAAGGCGACGTCCCAGTAGAGGACCAGGCCGATCACCCCGCACATCCAGGCCGGAGGGGTGAACAGCCATGGGGCCACCCCCGCCGCCGCCAGGTAGAACGACGCCACCGCCCCGTAGATCAGGAAGGTGGCGGCCTTGCCACGGAACCTCACCTCGAGGCGGCGCCCGGTGCGGCTGGCCAGGAGGATCGCAGCCACCCCCACTACCAGCTCCCTGGCGAGCAGCGGGATCACGATGACGGCCGGCACCACCCCGGCGATCAACCCACCGATCAAGGCGGCGATGATCATGAGGCGATCAGCCAGAGGGTCGAGCGCCTTCCCCAGCTCCGACACCTGGTTCAGCCGTCTGGCCAGGTAGCCGTCGACCCAATCGGTGGCACCGATCAGGAATACCAATGCACCTGCCACCGCCACCTCGTCGAGGCCGATCAGCAAATAGAGGAATACGGGAACCAGCAACAGGCGGATGAAGGAGACCAGGTTGGGGATCGTCCAGATCCCGGCCCTGCTGGAGCCGGTCCCGGGCCCTCCCGCCGGGTCAGGCGTAGGTGACCACCGGCTCGCCTCCGAGCGCCGCCGGTGTCACCAGGTGGCAGGCCACCCAGTGATCCCCGCCCTTGTCCTCCAGCGGCGGGTGATCGGTCGAATGGCAGATGTCGGTGGCGTACGGACAGCGCTCTATGAAGCGGCACTGCGGAGGTGGGTTGATGGCCTTGCCGATCCCACCTTCGATCTCGACCGGGGGGCGCTTGTAGGCGGGGTCGGGAACCGGCACCGCCGATAGAAGGGCCCGCGTATAGGGATGCAGCGGGTTGGACAGGAGGTCCTCGGCCTTGGCGATCTCGACGAGCTTCCCCAGGTACATGACCGCGATCCGATCGCACATGTAGCGGGCCACCGCCAGATCGTGGGTGATGTACAGATAGGACACCCCGAACTCTGCCGCCAGTTTGAGCATCAGGTCCATGATCGAGATGCGGATGGAAACGTCGAGCATGGAGGTGGGTTCGTCGGCCACGACGAAGACCGGATCGATGACCAACGCCCTGGCGATGGCTATCCGCTGCCGTTGGCCGCCGGACAACTCGTGCGGATAGCGGAAGAGGAACGTCTCCGGAGGGCTGAGCCCGACCTTGCGCAGCATCTCGGCAACCTTGGCTTCCCGCTCCCCCAGCGACCCTATCCCCTGCACCGTGAGCGGCTCAGCCAC
>DATBMA010000095.1:0-3294 GCA_036555105.1 Acidimicrobiia bacterium | reverse complement strand
TCCCGAACGGACTGATTGGTCGAGAAGCCTCAACGAAGGATGCGTGCACCCGTGGGACGGGTCGGGCCGCCCGCTGGGGGAGGTGCCGCCCCCGCGGCGGACTCTTGATGTCCTCCCCCAGCGAGCGAAGCGAGCGTTGGGGGAGGCTGGTGCGTAGCACCGGTGGGGGTCTTTGGTCTCGGCCCAGTCAGCCAACCTCGGCAGCGGCCCGGGATCAGTTCGTCGGTCCTGAAAACCGCGACCAAGGATGAAGAGTCACGCCGCGATCAGTTGTGGAGGTTGTCGGCCACCGGGGCGGTGGCGGGCAAGAATGTTCCCTGGTTTCTTCAATGTGGGCGGGGGTTTCTGTCACACCCAGCCTGTAGAACGGTGGTATGGCTATCAGAGTTGATGAACGGTTGACAGAAGCGGTCCAAGCCTCGGTCGACACCGACCTTCAGGCGTTGTCCCGCCCCCAGCTGATGGGCCATCTGGAATCGGTGGATCACGCCATCCGCCGTTTGGAGGCAGAACGGCTGGAGACCATCGCCAGCTCCGAGAAGCGGCGAACCTTTGAACGAGACGGCCTCCTCGACTCGACCCAGCAGGTGGCTGCGGTCCTCAACGTCCGGGCTGGCACCGCCCGGGCTCTGGTCGGGAAGGCCCGACTGCTCGAGAAGATGCCCGCCATTGCCGACGCCTACCGGCGGGGAGATCTCAACTCCGGACATGTGGCAGTGGCCGCCCGCACAGCCGAACTCGCCCCCGACCAGTACGGAGAGTACGAAGCCGATCTGCTGAAGATGGCGTTGGAGATGGAACCGGCCGCCTACAACCGGGCCGCCACATACCTCCACAACCAGATCGAGGGGCTCCGCAACCGCCACGCCCACCAGCAGCGGCTCCGGAGACGCCTCCGGTTCCGCACCCGCCTCGACGGGATGGTCCACCTGGAGGGAGAACTCGACCCCGATACCGCAGAGCCTGTCATCGCCGCCATTTCGGCTCTGGTCGACACCGACAGCCGAGGGGAAGGATGGAAAGGAGACTTCCGTTCTCCCGACCAGAAACGAGCCGACGCCCTGGCCGACCTCGCCCACCATTACCTCGACCGCACCGACCGGCCTGACGTGGCCGGAGAGAAACCCCACGTCACCGTGCTGGTCGACCTCCCCACCCTCCAAGGCAAGCCGGGCCGGCTCTCCGAATACGGGTCGGGAACGGTCATCACCCCCGAAGCCGCCGAGACCTGGGCCTGCGACGCGTCGATCACCCGCATCCTGGTCGACCCCGACGGCCTCCCCCTCGACGTCGGGCGGGCCACCCGCACCGTCCCCTCCGCCATCCGCAAAGCCCTCATCCTCAGGGATGGCCACTGCCAACACCCCGGCTGCAACCGCCCCCAACAGTGGTGCGACGCCCACCACATCATCCACTGGGCCCGAGGAGGGCCAACCAGCCTCCAGAACCTCATTCTCCTCTGCCGACCCCACCACCGGCTCGCCCACGACGCCCAGCTCAACCAAAGCCGGACCGGCACCTGGGACCCCTAGGGTTTCCCGCGTGAAGGTCGTCTGCGTTGGTGGCGGGCCGGCCGGCCTCTACCTGGCGATCCTCCTCCGTCGCTTCCGGCCCGACATCGAGATCCAAGTACTCGAACGCAACCAACTCGGTGACGCCTACGGATTCGGAGTGGTCTTCTCGGATGAGACCCTCACACGGCTCGAACAGGCCGACCCGGAGAGCTACGACCAGATCAGCCGCAGCTTTCGGCGCTGGGGCGACATCGAGGTTCGGCTTCCCGACGGCGAGAGCATTGTGTCAGGCGGGCATGGCTTCGCCGCCATCAGCCGCAGACGCCTGCTGGAGATCCTCGACAAGAGGGCCCTGGATCTCGGGGCGCTCATCGAGCACGGGGTCGAGATCACGGACCGCCGGCAACTGCCGGAGGCCGGCCTCGTGGTTGGGGCGGATGGGCTCTCGAGTCGAGTGCGTCGATGGATCGAGCCCAACGTGCGGCCGAGCATCACCACTCATCGGAACAAGTACGTGTGGTTCGGGACACCCAAGGTCTTCGACCGCTTCACTTTCATCTTCCTGGAGACTCCGGCCGGCCGGGTATGGGCGCACATCTATCCCTACGACGAGCAGACCTCGACGTTCATCGTCGAGACATCGCCGGAGACCTGGCGTGACCTCGGGTTCACCTCCGTCGACCTGCCACCTGGCGCCAGCGACCTGCGCAGCCTGCAGGCATGCGCCGATCTGTTTGCCGACCACCTGGACGGCGCGGGCCTGCTCGGGAACAACTCCAAGTGGCTGGAGTTCTCCACGCTCAAATGCGAACGCTGGAGCGGCGAAGGCATGGTCCTGCTCGGCGACGCCGCCCACACCGCCCATTTCTCGGTGGGATCGGGGACAAAATTGGCGATGGAAGACTCCGTTGCCCTGGCCGAGTCGCTCGCCAGGCATGACCGGGTCGATGAGGCGCTGGTGGAGTACGAGCGTGAGCGCCGCCCCGAGGTGGCGAGCCTGCAGCGAGCTGCCAGCGCCAGCCGCCAGTGGTTCGAGGGAGTCGACCGCTACTCGAAGCTCGATCCTCGTCAGTTCGCCTTCAGCCTGCTGACCCGCAGTCAGCGCATCACCTACGACAACCTCAGACAGAGAGATCCTGTCTTCATGGAGCGGATGGACCGCTGGTACGCGGGTGACACGGTGGCCCCCTCGGTGCCACCCATGTTCCATCCATTCACCGTCGGCGGGCTCACGCTGCGCAACCGGATAGTGGTCTCTCCGATGGCGCAGTACTCCGCGATCGAGGGGGTGCCAAACGACTGGCACCTCGTGCACCTCGGCAGCCGGGCAGTGGGAGGAGCCGGCCTGGTGCTTACCGAGATGACCTGCGTGTCACCGGAAGGCCGGATCAGCTACGGCTGCACCGGGCTCTGGAACGAGGAGCAGATGGAGGCATGGAAGAGGATCGTGGACTTCGCCCATGAGCACACAACCACCGCCATCGGCCTCCAATTGGGCCACTCCGGGCGGAAAGGCTCGACCAAGCGGATGTGGGAGGGCGACACCGATCCGCTCGAGGAAGGTAACTGGCCGCTGCTGGCACCTTCCCCGATCTCGTACCGGCCGGATAGCCAGGTCCCCAAAGAGATGACTCGCCAGGACATGGACGAGGTGCGGGAGCAGCACGTCCGGTCGGCCTTGCTCGGAGCAGAGGCCGGCTTCGATTGGCTTGAGCTCCACTTCGCGCACGGCTATCTGATGTCGAGCTTCCTCTCCCCACTCTCCAATGCCCGCGCCGAT
>DATBMA010000066.1:0-36028 GCA_036555105.1 Acidimicrobiia bacterium | reverse complement strand
GTGAGGGCGAACGACGCGGCCGACGGGCCCAGAAAGTCCTTCAAACTGCGTGGCGGGCAACAAGGCACCCGTCCGCTTCCTTGAGAGCAGGGGTCGCCCGAGCCGGCCACGACCCTCCCGGCAAGCGCCGCCTAAGGACGGTCAAATGGGCAACTTCGCCAGAGAAACCCTCTTCACCCACCCTTGAGCCCGCTGTAGCCTCTCCTTGGGGTCCGAGGGAAGGAAGTGGGAATGAGGGAGGAAGCATCCTCCGCGCCAGGTCGGCGTGTTCTGGCTGCAATGGTTGTGGTGTTCCTCGCCGGAGGAGTCCTATGGGCAGGCTCTGCGGCGAAGCCGGTCGATCCGGCCGGGAACAACGGGACCGTCAAGATCGATGGGGCGGCATTTGACGATCACCCCAACAACGAGCCTCATGTCGGCTGTGCCTTTCAGGTCGACTTCTACGGGTTCGATGAGGGTGACCTGAATGCCACCGTGACCTTCACGGCCCAGCCCCCATCCGGCCAGGGAACAGTGATACTGACGGACACCGTGTTCATCGGTGAGGACGACAATTCGGGTGGAGGCAGTGAAGCGGGTCTCGACGCGTCCGAGACCTACGACCTGTCGGGCCTGCTTGGAGGATTGACTGAGCACCCACAGCAGGGCTTTCACATCAAGTTGACGGTCAACGCTCCCGGTTCGCAGGGATCCGACGTCAAGCACAAGGTGTTCTGGGTCAAGGGGTGCGGTGCGCCGCCTACGACTACCTCGACCAGCATGCCGACCACTACGACCACGTACGCGACGACTACATCGGAACCATCAACCTGAGGGATGAGGCTGGGCTGGCGCGGTTGAGGCCGCGCCGGCCGCCTCGCCGGTTCTAACAACCACCTGCCCGTCGGATCGCAGACATCACCACCTTTGGTCGTCGATCGTCGAGCTAGCTCGAACAAACAGGAGAGACCCCCTGTGGCGGTCTCTCCGGACGGCTCTGGCTGCTCCCGCCGTCTGTGGTCGGCCAATGGTGACGAAGGAACGTTGTCGTTAACCAAGGAGTTACCGACCGGCATCCGCCAGCGACATCAGGGAGTTTGTCCTGATGTAGTCACGGACAGACTACGTTGGGCTTCGGTCGGGGATCGGGCTTGCCGGCACGGGTCGAAGCCACCCGGTCGCGCCAGCGCCACTTGAATGCCGCCGATGCCGCTGGTCGTCCTGGCGTTGTTCATGAGCGCATACGCGCTGGTTTCCCGACGACTTGCATCGACACCGATCACAGGGCCAATGCTCTTCGTCGGCCTGGGGGTCGCGGCCTTCCTGCTGGACCCCGGCCTCTTCGGTACATCTCCCTCGGGAGCGGTCGAGTCGGTGCTGGAGATCACGTTGGCGGTGGTTCTGTTCACCGACGCCTATTCGGTAAGTCACCTCGACTGGAAGGAGGACACCACCATCCCTGGGCGCCTGCTCGGGATCGGGCTTCCGGTCATGATGGTGGCGGGGACCCTGGTGGCGGTCCTGGTCTTCCCTGGGTTGTCGATCCTGGAGGCGGCGCTTCTCGGGGTGATGCTCGCTCCCACCGACGCCGCCCTCGGCACCGGAGTGGTTTCCAACCCGAGGGTGCCGGTGCGCATCCGGCGCGCCCTCAATGTCGAGAGCGGGCTCAACGACGGACTGGCGCTGCCGATCTTCTTCTTCCTACTGGAAGCGGCGATCGCGGAGGAGACGGGTGGGGGACTGGCGGATGTCCTGAGGGCGATCCTCGTCCAAACCGTGGTTGCGGTCGCGGTCGGGGTGGTGGCGGGGGTTGGCGGCGCGGTGCTGCTCGCAATCTGCAACCGGCGCGGGTGGGTAGACGGTGGCTGGGCCCGCATCTTCCCCGTTGGAATCGCCCTGCTGGCTTGGGCGGCCGCCGATGCGTTCGGCGCCAGCGGGTTCATCGCAGCATGGGTGGCGGGATTCAGCATGGGGAGGAGGGAGAAGACCGGGATCCCCGACCTCACCTCGTTCGCAGAAGCCACCGGCTACCTGTTGACGTTGGCCAGCCTCGTCCTTTTCGGTGCGATCGGCCTGGGCCCTGCCCTCGGCCGCCTGGGATGGGCAGCGGTCGCCTACGGGCTGTTGAGCCTGCTGATCATCCGGATGGGGTCGGTGGCGCTGGCTCTGGCCGGCACCCATCTGGGCAAGCCCACCGTGGCCTATGTCGGCTGGTTCGGCCCACGCGGCCTGGCCTCGATCATCCTGGCGATCGTGACCGTCAACGAGTCGGACTTGCTCGGGCAATCCACCATCGTGTCGGCGGTAATCGCCACGGTGGGGTTGAGTGTGTTGCTCCACGGAGCGACCGCATGGTGGGGTTCCAACGCCTACGCCGACTGGTACGAGAGGGAGTCTCGCCAGCAGGAAATGCTGGAGTCCAAGGCAGTCTCCCCTCCGACTCCATCGCGGCGGATGCGCCACGTCGACCGCGAGCCGGCGTCCCCCTGACCGATGGGCCGGGTTCCCGATAGAGGCCAGATGTATCGTGGCGGCCTGCCATCGAAGGTGAGGGCCCTCGGGTGACAAGCGACCAGACCGGAAGCGAGCCGGCCGCACCGGCAGCCAGCAGCACGCGCCTCGCGCTCCTGCTTGCGATGGCAATGTTCGTCTTGGTAGTGGACACATCGTTCATGAACGTGTCCATCTCCGCGGTGGTGCACGATCTCAACACGACCGTCAGCGGGGTCCAGTCCGCGATCGCCCTCGAAGCCCTGGTGTCCGCCGCCTTCATCTTGATCGGCAGCAAGGTGGCCGACCTCATCGGGCGCAAGCGGGCCTATGTGCTCGGGTTGCTGGGATACGCCGTGGGTGCGCTGGCGATGACGCTCGCCCAGGATTTGCGGGCGATCATCATCTTCTGGGCCATCATCGGCGGGCTGGGCGCCTCTCTCCTGTTGCCCTCCATGCAGGCGCTCGTCCATGGGAACTTCGAGGGTGAGGCCCAGAGGAAGGCGTACGCATTGGTGGGGGCCTCGGCCGCCATCGCCGCGGCGGTGGGCCCGCTGGTAGGCGGGTTCATCACGACCTTCCTGTCGTGGCGGGTGGCCTTCGCCCTCGAGGTGGTCATCATCGCCGTGGTGCTGTCGGGGATAAGGCTGGTCAAGGACGCGCCGTACACAGGGTCCAGAGAGGTGGACCCGGTGGGGGCGGTGCTCTCGGTGCTAGGCATGGGCGGGATCGTGCTCGGCATCCTGGTTTGGCAGGAGGGCGGCGAGGCGGTTGCCGCGCTCATCGGCATCGGGGCGGTGGCCCTCGCCTCATTCGTCTACTGGCTCGTCCGCCGCAAGCGCAACGGGAAGCCCACGCTGCTCGACCCCGGTCTGTTCAGCTCGAAGGTGTTCAGGCTCGGGATCTCTCAGCAGATGCTGCAGCAAATCGCGCTCGGGGGCACGATGATCGCCCTCCCCATCTACCTGCAGATGGTGCTCGAGTACAACGCGATGCTGGCCGGGCTGTCTATCGCCCCGTTATCGCTGAGCATGTTCGGTATGGCGGTGCTGGCTGGGAAGCGAGCCGGGAAGCGGCGGACCAGCAGCATCGTTCGGGTGGGCTTCGTGCTCTTCACCGTCGGCACTGCCCTGATTCTCCCGATCGTGCCCCGGGCCGACTCCGGGTGGTGGCTGCTGGTGCCGCTGCTGATTGCCGGAAGCGGCCTCGGGCTGCTCGTCTCCCAGCTCAACAACTACACGCTGGCCCCGATCTCAGAGGAGCGGGTGAGCGAGGCGGCCGGGGTCAACTCGGCAGCCGGGTCGTTCGGCCTTTCGTTTGGCCTGGCCTTTGCCGGGGCGATCATGCTGGCAACCCTCTCGGTGGCCTTCACCAACCTGGCTCAAGCCAGCACGGTGCTTCCTCCTGATGACAAGGAGCAGGTGGCCACTGCACTGGAGGACGATGCCGAGTTGATGTCGAACACTCAGTTGCAGGAACAGCTGGCCGGTCAGCCCCAAGACATCCAGGACGAGGTCATCCGCATCAACACCGAGGCCAGACCGCTGGCCCTTCAGGTGGCGCTGCTGGTGCCTCTCATCGCCGGGTTGATCGGGATCTTCAATTCATTCAGGATGCTGAGGCTCCCGGAGCCGACCCCGGCCGGCGACGTCGGGGGCTTCATGGCCTGAACGGCTGAGCTAGCCCTTGCCGGTTGGGTGCTGGCGCCGGTAGTACCCGACCAGCGACAGGGCCAGAGCCACCAGGACGACAATCAGAGGGACGGCCCAGCGGGCCGAGGACCCTTCGTCGCTCTCTTTGGCCTCGACCGCCTTGCGCAACTGCTTTTTGCCCAGGTCGGCCCAGCCCTCGATGTCGAGCTCTTCGGCTCGTTGGCGGAGGTTGGAGTTGCTACCCATTGTCCATGCCTACCCCACCTCGGCCCGGGTCAAACCAACGTAGGCTCCGCCGATCGACCCGGAGGAGCGATGTCGCACCACGAAGACGAGTCGGGGCTGCAGCACCTGGAGGACAAAATCAGGGAAGAGCTTCACAAGTTGGGTTCCCACCTGCACAGGGCCGGGGAGCACGAACCAGCCGAGATCGGGCCCTATTACGTCACCGATGCCGAGACCCAAATGGTGACCAGCCAGGGTTGGCAGCTGCTGGACCTGGCCAAGGACTTGGGGATGCCAGTGTGAATCCCTCGCCAAGCGTCTGACGCGCAAGGACGGCGGTCGCACATACGTTCCGCCGTCCTCTTGCTGCCGGGACGTTGCCGTCCCGGCTCATGTCTTTGCGATCAGGCCAGGAGCTTGGCCTTCTGAGCCGCGAACTCGGAGTCGGTCAGGACCCCGCTCTTTCGGAGCTCATCGAGCTTGGCCAGCTCAGAAGCGGCCGAGCCGCCTCCTGACACGTCCTGGATGTACTGCCTGGTCGCCTTCTCCCGCGCTGCCGCGTCATCGATGGCGCGCTGCTGCATGGAGCTGCCGCGGGCGATCAGATAGGCGAGGACGCCCAGGAATGGAAGGAAGATCACGAAGATCGTCCACAAGGCCTTGCCCCATCCGCTCAGGTCCGGGCTGCGGAAGATGTCCGAGAAGATGCTGATCAGCAGCCAGATCCAGACGAAGAACAGGAAGAACCAGAGCATCGCCCAGAAGATGTCCAACATGGTGTCCACTACTACAACCTCGCTTTCGAGCAACTCGTCTCGGCAACGATGCTAACGACTGAAATCGCGGCCCGTCATGCCCGGGGACGATGCGTCTGCGAGAGTGGCAGCCCCCATGGAGTTTGCACTCGACCACGGTGAAGCGGCGCTGGTCGAACGCGCCCAGCAGGTGGGAGAGGACCTCGCTGCGGTCGCCGCAGGCGGGCCGCCCGGGCGAGTCAACCGCGCGGTGGTGGCGGGTCTGGCAGAGTCCGGCCTGCTCGACACGGTGCTCGGGCCCTCCGGCTCGGCCATGTCCCTCTGCTTGGTCCGCCAGGGCCTGGCTCGCAGCTCGAGCGAGGTCGAGAACGCGTTGGCCATCCAAAGCCTTGGCGCGTGGCCGCTCCGCCTGGGGTCGGCGCCCGCACTGGCCGAGCGTTACCTGCCCGAGCTGGCAGGAGGCACGATGGTGGCTGCGTTCGCCCTCACCGAGCCAGGAGCCGGATCGGACGCTGCCGCCCTCGAAATGACAGCCGAGCAGGATGGGAATGGGTACCGCCTGAGCGGGCGGAAGGCATTCATCTCGAACGCGCCGGATGCCGACCTCTACGCCGTCTTCGCCCGAACCGGGGGAGAGCGTTCACGGGGCGTCACCGCCTTCGTTGTGGAGGGCGGGTCTGCCGGCCTGTCCGGCGCGCCGGTCGAGATCCTTGGCGGGCACCCGATTGGGCACCTCACCTTCGACGCCGTTCTCGTACCTGGGGACAACGTGCTCTCCGATGAGGGGGCCGGGTTCAGGCTGGCGATGGCGACCCTCGATCTCTTTCGCCCGAGCGTCGGGGCGATGGCGGTGGGGCTGGGTGAGGCGGCACTCGGGCTCGCCATCGCCCACGCGGTCAGCCGGAGGGCCTTCGACCGGCCCATCGGCGAGTTTCAGGGCGTGTCCCATCGGCTGGCCGAGATGGCGACCAGGCTCGAGGCAGCGCGGCTCTTGGTCTATCGAGCCGCCTCGCTCCATGACGGGGGAGAGGGCGACATCACCGCCGCTTCCGCCATGGCCAAGCTCTACGCCACCGAGACGGCCCAAGAGGTGGTGGATGGGGCCATCCAGATCCTCGGGGCCCGAGGGCTCGAGAAGGGGCACCTGCTCGCGCACCTCTACGACGTCGTCAGGGCCCCCCGCATCTACGAAGGGACCTCCGAGATCCAGCGGAGCATCATCGCCAAGCGGCTGTTGAGTGGAGGATCCCTGCCTGGTTAGGCCTGCGGGCTACCCGACCATCTCGGAGTCGAGGGCGATGCGCCGCCCCGACTTGGGCCCGAATGCATCGCGCCACACCGGCGTGACCAGCAGCCACAAGGCAGTGACAACGATCACGATCGGGGCCACGAGCGCCACACCGATGTAGTCGCCGGCGTCGGCGAGGGTGGCGCCGATCAGCGCCCCGAGCGGAAGGGTCGACCACGCCACCGTCCGCGATGCGGAGATCACCCGTCCCATCATCGCCGCCGGTGAGTAGAGCTGGCGAATGGTCGCCAGCGGGACATTGACCAGGCTCAGGCCGAACGTAGCGACGAACAGCACCACCAGAACCGCCGGCCCGTAGGTACTCCTCACTACCAGCCACAGGGCCAGCCCGAACGTGGCCAGGCCCACCACCATCGTCCGTCCGAGCCCGAGCATTCTTGTGATGCGTGGTGCCATCGCGGCTCCCGCCAGACCCCCCACTCCGAATACCGCCAACATCACGCCGATCTGGCTCTCTCTGGTGGTGCCGAGAACCTCAGTCGCCAGGACCACGAAGGTGGCCTCGATGAAACCCACGACGAAGTTGGCCACCCCCGCCGCCAACGTCGAAGCCCGCAACCGCGGCTCCCCCCAAAGAAACCTGAAGCCGTGGAGGGTCTCCTCCCAATAACTGCCTTGCTCGGGTGGTTGGGTGGGCTTCGGCACATTGCCGACCCAGATCAGGGAGACCGCCGAGAGCAAGAACGTGAGACCGTTGATGACGAAACCCGGGCTGGCGCTGTGGAAGGCCGTGGCGAGGATGCCTGCCACCAGGGGACCTAGCACCAGCGTGGCCTGTTGGCTGGCGGCGATCCTGGCGTTGGCCCGAGCCAATCCGGTTGACGGCACCAGGGCGGGAACCAGGGCAAACATGCTGTTCTGGAAGAGGGCCGAGAAGCTGCCCACGGCGAAGGCCACCAGGAACACCAGGATCAACTCGTTCCCGTTCGGGTCCGACGCCACCCAGGCGAGCACGAAGAACGCAGCCGCCCGCACGAGGTCGGCCATCACCATCAGGGGACGCAGCCTCACCCGGTCGAGCATGACCCCCGCCCCCAACCCGAACAGGAAGGTGGGGATGGTCTCGAGGGCGTAAGTCATGGCGAAGTCGAGGTTCGAGTCCGCGATCTGGAGCACGAACAGGGGGATGGTCAGGTATGCGACCTGATCGCCGAACATCGAGGCCGCCTGGCCCCACCAGAGGGCCGTGAACCGGGGGCCCAACCCGGAGTTGCGGCGGTGCCGGCCCGACCGCGCGGCGGCGGGCGGCTGTGTTTCCATCGGCGCGAGAGCCTACCGGCTCCCCTCGCTGCGATCAGGCTCCGCCGTTACGCTGTTTTTCCATGGCCCAGCCGCAGGAGATACCCGACCTGGCGCGCGAGCTCGCCAGCATGACCAAGGAATACCTGCAGCAGGAGACCAAGGGTCAGATGCAGGAGGTGGGCCAGTACGCCGGCTTCGGGCTGGGCGCCACGGTCCTCTTCTGCCTCTCGGCCCTTCTATTCGTCGCCTCTGTCTTCGCACTGCTGCTCCTGGTGTTGCCAGACACCCACTGGTGGAAGGTGGGGGCCCGATTCCTGGCGGCATTGGTGGCGGCGCTGGCGGCCTTCATCATCGGACGGCGGGCGGCCGGCTGATGGTCACCAGGGCCGACATCGAAGCCAAGGCTCGGGAGCTCGAAGCCGCCATCACCCAGACCAAGGACAGCGCTCAGAACTCGGCAGTGCTGGCCGGAGTGGTGGTGGCGATCCTGATCGTCGTGGCGTTCTTGATAGGCCGTCACCGCAGGGGCAAGACGGTCGTCGAGGTCTACAAGCTCTAGTCGCCCTTGCGGGCAAGCTTGAGCTTGGCCTGGCCCGCGGAGGGCATCCGCACGGCCACTCCTGTACCTTCCTTGAGGACCTGCCGGTAGAGCCGGCGGCGGCGTGGCGGCCGGGTCAGATAGCGGAAGGCCAGTAACGCCAGACCGAAGTACAGGAAGCGCTGATCGCCGGTGCGGAGGCCGCGCATCGTCTGCCTGGTGCCGAAGCCGAACAGACCCATGTGGGTCTACTGTCCACCCCCTCTTCCGACTTGTCAACCGATGCGCAACCGCCGCCTGCAACAAGTGATCGTCTGGGTGATCGTGATCGGGCTGGTCCTCGGCCTCCTCGCGTCTGTCATCAGCCTGTTCACCTGAGGCAAGACCTTGGCTGATCTGCTCCGGCCAGACGACTTGGTCCTCCTGCTGGATGGGCGCGGGCGCCGGTACCTGATCAAGCTCCAGGAGGGGGGCGACTTCCACTACCACCTGGGGGTGGTGCCGCACGGGCTATTGATCGGGCAAGAGGAGGGGATCACGGTGGAGTCGAGCGGGGGAGGGCGACTTCTCGCGCTGCGGCCTCGGCTGGTCGATTACGTGCTGAAGATGAAGCGAGGGGCGCAGGTCGTCTACCCCAAAGACCTGGGTCCGATCGTCCTGTACGCCGACATTGGTCCCGGCATGACCGTGGTCGAGGCCGGCACCGGCTCAGGCGCCCTGACCCTGGCTCTCCTGCGGGCGGTGGGGCCATCCGGGCGGGTGGTGAGCGTGGAGCGACGCGAGGACCACGCCGAGGTCGGCCGCAAGTCGATCGAGCGGTGGGCAGGTGGCACCCCCGACGGCCTCGAGCTGCGGATCGGAGAGGTCGAACAGGTCATCGCTGAGATCGGGCCACTTCGGATCGTCCTCGACCTGCCCGAGCCATGGCACGCGGTCGAGGTGGCCACCCGGCATCAACCGGGGGGAGGGGTGTTCTGCGCATACCTGCCGACCGTTCCCCAGGTGCAGACTCTGGTCGAGGCAATGCGGGCGAACGACAGCTACACGATGATCGAGATCTTCGAGACCTTGCACCGAACCTGGAACGTGGACGGCCGCTCGGTCAGGCCCGACCACCGGATGGTGGGACATACCGGCTTCGTGGTCGTGGGACGCAAGACCGTGAGACCCTGAGACCGTGAGACTGTGAGACCGTGAGACTGGCCTAAGGCTCGATGAAGATGCACTCTCCGGGGCATTCCTCGGCCGACTCGACGACCGCGTCTTCTTGACCGGCGGAAACGGCGGCGATGCCGGCCCCGCCCTGTGGGTTGCCCTTGGCCGTAGCGAATATGCGGTCGCCTTCGCGGACGTAGGCCAGTCCGTCGTCGAGGAGGACGAAGACATCGGGGCAGATCTCTTCGCAGAGACCGTCACCGGTGCAGAGATCCTGATCGATCCAGACCCTCAATCAAATACCCCGCACAGCTTGGTTTCGATGCTAGCCAGGGACCAATCAACCCCGGCCGGGGCCCGACCGATACTCATTTGAGAATCGCGGCCCCTTCGTATACTGCGCGAAGGGGTCGCCAGGGCCCCGGGTGAGCTGTGGAGGACCGTATGAGCCCGACTGGGAACGATCAAGCCGCTGAACAGCGGGCGCGGATCGCCGCCCTCGAGTCGGAGGTCTCGGTGCTTCGCACCCAGCTCCACGAAAGCCCCCGGCGCAGTCAGGAGCTGGAAGACCGGTTGACGGAGACCCAAGACCGCCTGGCCAAGGCACTGGCGGGCAACGACCGGCTGGCAGCCGTGCTCGAGGAAGCCAGGGAGCAGCTGGCCGTGCTCAGGGCGGAAGTCGACAAGCTCACCAGCCCTCCTTCCAGCTTCGGGACGGTCCTGCAGGTGAACGAGGACGGGACCGTTGACATCGCCACCGGCAACCGCAAGCTCCGGGTCGCAGCCGAGCCCTCGGTCGAGGTCAAGCAGCTGCTGAAGGGCCAGGAGGTCCTGCTCAACGAAAGCTTCACCATCATCGACGTGCGCTCATTCGACACGATCGGAGAGGTCGTGCGGGTGAGAGAGCGCATCGATGACGGCCGGGTGGTGGTCATGGCCCACGCCGACGATGAGCGGGTGGTGGGGGTGGCCGACTCTCTGGCAGACGTGAAGATCAGGGCCGGGGACTTCGTGCGCCTAGATGCCAAGGCCGGACTTATCGTCGAGCGCCTTGCCCGTCCCGAGGTCGAGGAGTTGATCCTCGAAGAGGTGCCCGACGTCTCCTACGAGCAGGTCGGGGGTCTCGTCAATCAGATCGAGGAGATCCGCGACGCCGTCGAGCTCCCATATGTCCATCGTGAGCTGTTCTCCAGGTACGGACTGGTTCCACCGAAGGGGATACTCCTCTACGGGCCACCCGGCTGCGGCAAGACGCTGATCGCCAAGGCGGTGGCCAACAGCCTGGCCCAGGCCGTGGCAGAGCGCACCGGCCGGCCGGACGCCAGGTCCTACTTCCTGAACATCAAGGGTCCCGAGCTCCTCAACAAATGGGTAGGCGAGACCGAGCGCCAGATCCGCTCGATCTTCCAGCGGGCCAAGGAGAAGTCGGACGAGGGCGTGCCGGTCATCGTGTTCTTCGACGAGATGGATTCCCTCTTCCGCACGAGGGGAAGCGGGATCAGCTCGGACGTGGAGTCCACCATCGTTCCCCAGCTGCTGTCAGAGCTGGACGGGGTGGAATCCCTCAAGAACGTCATCGTGATCGGCGCTTCCAACCGCGAGGACCTGATCGACCCGGCCATCCTCCGCCCCGGGCGTCTAGACGTGAAGATCAAGATCAACCGGCCCGACACAGAGGCCGCCCGTGAGATCTTCGGCATCTACCTGACCACGGAGGTGCCGCTCGACCAGGACGAGCTGGCCGCCGCCGAGGCCGACCCCGGGCGGCTCATCGCGGAGCTGATCGAGGCCACCGTGTCGGCCATGTATGCCGAGTCGGAGGAGAACCGGTTCTTGGAGGTCACATACGCCAGCGGTGACCGCGAGGTGCTGTTCTTCAAGGACTTCTCGTCCGGCGCCATGATCGAAAACATCGTCCGGCGGGCGAAGAAGGACGCCATCAAGCGCCACATCGCCGGGGGAACGGACGGGATCCGCCGAGACGACCTGCTGGCGGCCATCAAGCAGGAATTCCGGGAGCACGAGGACCTACCCAACACGACCAACCCCGACGACTGGGCCAAGATCAGCGGCAAGAAGGGGGAGCGGATCGTCTACGTGCGCACCCTGCTGGGTGGCGACGAGGAGAGCCGCTTGATCGAGGCGGTGTCCACCGGGCAATATCTCTGACATGGCCGTACACAAGGTGCTCGGCACGGAGACCGAGTACGGCATCACGATCCGGCCGGTAGCCGACTTCAACCCTGCCCTGGCGTCGGCCCAGGTAGTCAACTCATATCCCGGGGAGCGGGTCAGGGTCCAATGGTCCTACGAGGAGGAGTCGCCGGGCCGCGATGCCCGCGGGTTCGGACATGAGGGATACGGCGTGGCCGAGGCAGACGGAGCGATGGTCAACGCCGTGCTGGCCAACGGAGCCCGCCTCTACGTCGATCACGCCCACCCCGAGTACTCGGGGCCGGAGTGCTACGACCCCCTCGAGGCCGCCCTTTACGACAAGGCAGGCGAGCGAATCGTTCACCGTGCAGCCACCGGGGCTGCATCGCTGATGCCGCCAGACCGCAGGTTGTTCCTCTACAAGAACAACTCCGACGGCAAGGGCAACTCCTACGGGGCTCATGAGAACTACCTCCTGGCCAGGGAGTCACCCTTCGGCGACGTCATCCGCTACGGGACCACGTTCTTCGTCACCCGTCAGCTGTTCACCGGCGCAGGCAAGGTGGGATCCGAGAACGGCCGCCCCGAAGCCGATTTCCAGCTGACCCAGCGGGCGGACTTCTTTGAGGAGGAGGTCGGACTGGAGACCACCCTGAAGCGTCCGATCATCAACACCCGCGACGAGCCTCACGGCGATCCCTCCCGCTATCGGCGTCTGCACGTGATCATCGGCGACGCCAACCTCTCGGAGGTCCAGCTCTTCCTGAAGCTCGGGGTGACGGCGCTCTTCCTGGCGGCGTTGGAGGACGGCGCCTTGCCGGACCCTTTGGACCTGGCCGACCCGGTCGATGCCTGCTGGCGGGTGAGCCACGACCTCTCTTTCCGGCGGCCGCTGGCCCTGGACGGAGGCGGCACCGCCACCGCCCTCGAATTGCAGTGGCGCTACTTCGAGTGGCTGGAGAAGTACCTGGAGTCGGAGATGGCCGACGATCAGGTGATGCGCCGGGTGGTGCGAACCTGGGAGCAGGTCCTCACCGACCTCGAGGCCGACCCTGAGCGGCTATCGGACACTCTCGACTGGGCAGCCAAGCGCCGGCTGCTGGAAGGCTTCATCGCCCGTGACGGCCTTCGGTGGGACGACCCCAAGCTGGCGGCGGCGGACCTTCAGTATCACGATGTGGATCCGGCCCGCAGCCTCTATCAGAAGCTCGTAGATCGCCGGCATATGCAGGTCCTCTTCGACGAGGCGCAGATAGCCAAGGCCGAGGTGGAGCCGCCCGAGCGGACCCGTGCCTACTTTCGCGGCCGGTGTGTGTCCCGTTTTGCCGACGCGCTGGTCGCCGCCAACTGGGACTCTCTGGTGTTCGACACGGGTGCATCGCACTTGAAGCGGGTTCCTATGATGGAACCGCTGCGAGGCGACCGTGCCAGGGTTGGTGAGTTGGTGGAAACCGCAGCCGATGCCGAAGCGCTCATAGAGGCGCTGGGAGGTTCCTGATGGCCGAGCGTGAACAAGAAAAGCCCCGCTCTCGTGATGCCGGGGAAGAGGAGGCCGAAGCTCCCACTGCCGCGGCGCGAGAGACCGAGGCCGATCAGAAGCTCGACGACCTGCTCGACGAGATAGACCAGGTGCTGGAAGAGAACTCCGAGGAGTTCGTGAAGAACTATGTTCAGAAGGGTGGGGAGTGACGGAGCGAGCGCTGCCGCCTCTCATCCTCGACGCCCCCTCGCCCGGTTCCAGCTTCCTGGATCTCATCTCGTCGCTTGGACACGTGACCCGTCTCCCATCGAGCGAAGAGGGCACGCGCCACCAAGTGCCTGAAGGCACCACCGTCCTCGCCCTCAGCTGCCATGGCGGGGTGGTGATGGCGGGAGACCGGCGGGCGACAGAAGGCAACCTGGTCGCCCACAACAGCATCCAGAAGGTCTTCAGGGCCGACGAGTTCTCGGCTGTTGCCATCGCCGGGGCTGCCGGGCTTGCACTGGAGATGGTCAGGCTGTTCCAGGTCGAGCTCGAGCACTACGAGAAGATCGAGGGGGTGAGGCTGTCCCTGGACGGGAAGGCCAACTTCCTCGCTCGTCTGGTGCGGGGCCAGCTGCCCATGGCCTTCCAGGGTTTGGTGGTCGTTCCGCTCTTTGCCGGCTTCGACGACATCCAGCAACGCGGCAGGCTCTTCTCATTCGACATCATCGGGGGCCGATACGAGGAGCAGGAATTCGCGTCCACCGGATCCGGATCGCGCCTCGCCCGCTCCTACCTGCGCACTGCCTACCAGCCCGACCTCCCCCCCGAAGAAGGGGTGGCACTGGCGGTGCAGGCTTTGGTGTCGGCCTCGGTTGAGGACACCGCCACCGGAGGCCCGGACCTCCGCCGCGGCATCCTCCCCAACGTGGTCGTGGTCGATGCGCATGGGGTGGAAGAGCTGGCGGACGAAGCGATCCGCCCGGCCGCCGAGGCCGCGATCGAGGCGATCAAGTGACCGTCCCCTTCTACGTCGCTCCCGAGCAACTGGTCCGCGACAAAGCCGAATTCGCTCGCAAGGGGATCGCCAGAGGCCGTTCGATCGTCGCCATCGAGTACGCCAGCGGCATCCTCCTCCTGGCGGAGAACCCCAGCCGGGCGCTGCACAAGATCAGCGAGGTCTACGACCGGATCGCCTTTGCCGGGGTCGGGAAATACAACGAGTTCGAAACCTTGCGCAAGGCCGGCATCCGCCGGGCCGACCTGATGGGCTATCTGTACAGCCGCGATGACGTCACTGCCATGGGTCTCGCCACCGCCTTCTCAGAGACCCTCGGCTCGATCTTCAGCCATGAGCTCAAGCCGTTCGAAGTGGAGGTGCTGGTGGCCGAGATCGGAGAGGGGGGCGACGAGAACCACTTGTTCCGGGTCACGTACGACGGCACCCTCAACGACGAAGACGGCGTGGCCGCGATCGGAGGGAAGGCGGACGCCCTGGCCGAGGCCGTACGGGCGTCGTGGCGGGCCGACCTGACTCTCACCGATGCGATATCCGCCGGGTCGGCCGCCTTCGAGCAGGCGGAGGGCCGTCCCAGCGAGGGCTGGGAGGCTGCCGTGCTCGATCGGGCCAACGGCCGGCGCACCTTCCGGCGGCTGAGCGAGGATGAGCTCGGCCGATAGCGAGCCTCGACGCTCAACTTGAGGTCTTGGGTCTTGAGTCGTAAGCCTTAAGACTTGTTTGGGGGCTCGTTAGATTCATCGGGTGGACCGGCGGATCTTCGGGCTAGAGAACGAGTACGGGGTCACATGCACGCTGCGCGGGCAGCGGCGGCTGAGCCCGGACGAGGTCGCCCGATACTTGTTCAGGCGGGTGGTGTCCTGGGGCCGTTCCTCCAACGTTTTCCTCGAGAACGGTGCTCGCCTCTACCTCGACGTCGGCAGCCATCCCGAGTACGCCACGCCCGAGTGTGACTCACTGGACGACGTTGTCGCCCACGACAAGGCAGGGGAGAGAGTCCTGGAGTCGCTGGTGCGGTCGGCCGAGCAGCGGTTGGAGGAGGAGGGCATCCGAGGCGAGATCTACCTGTTCAAGAACAACACCGACTCGGCCGGGAATTCATACGGATGTCACGAGAACTACCTCGTCAGCCGACACAAGGACTTCCACCGCACCGTCGACGTGCTGATCCCATTCCTCGTCACCCGGCAGATCTATCTGGGGGCAGGAAAGCTGATGCCCACCCCGCGCGGCACGACCTTCTCGATGTCACAACGGGCGGAGCACATCTGGGAGGGGGTTTCCTCGGCCACGACCAGGAGCCGCCCGATCATCAACACCAGGGACGAGCCGCACGCCGACGCCGAGCGATTCCGCCGCCTTCACGTTATCGCCGGCGACTCCAACATGAGCGAGTACGCCACCTACGTCAAGGTCGGGGTGGTGGTGGCCCTCCTGCAGATGGTCGAGCGGGATGTCGTCTTCCGTGACCTGACCCTCGAGAACCCGATCAGAGCCATCCGCGAGATCGCCCACGACCTCACCTGTCGCCGCAAGGTGCGGCTGGCCAACGGAAGAGAACTGTCGGCCCTCGACATCCAGTGGGAGTATCTGGACCGGGTGATGCGATTCGCCCGCAGCCCCGGTTTCCCCCCGGAGGTGCAGCGGGCGGTCGACCGGTGGGAGCACTTGCTGACCGGGCTGGAGAAGGATCCGCTCTCACTCGACCGCGAGGTCGACTGGGTGATCAAGTACCGGCTGCTCGAGCGGTACCGGGTCCAGCGCCAGCTCCCGTTGTCTCACCCGCGCCTGGCCATGCTGGACCTCGCCTATCACGACGTCGATCGGACCCGGGGCGTCTACAACCTGATGATCCGACAGGGCATGGTCGATCGCATCGTCAACGAGTCCGACATCGCCCAGGCGGTCACCACCCCGCCTCAGACGACCCGGGCCCGGCTGCGGGGAGAGTTCATCAAGGCCGCCAAAGCCAAGCGGAGGGACTTCACCGTCGATTGGGTGCACCTCAAGCTGAACGACCAGGCCCAGCGGACGGTGCTTTGCAAGGATCCGTTCAAGGCCTTCGACGAGCGGGTGGACAAGCTCATCGAGAGCCTTTAAGAAACGAAAAGCACGAAGTACAAAGTATTCGAGCCTCACGTCTCACGGAAAGAACGCAAGACCCAAGACGTAAGACTCCACTTTTCATGCGCAACGTCCTCGAGCGACTCATAAATCTCCTGGCCATGTTGCTCACGGCCGGCCGCCCGGTCACCGCCGAGCAGATCCGCCAGACCATCCCCGGCTATAGCGGCAAGACCGACGAGGCCTTTCATCGCATGTTCGAACGCGACAAGGAGTTGCTCCGTCGGATCGGAATCCCCCTGGAGACGAGGGCGACGGATGCATGGGAGGTGCAGCAGGGCTACCAGATAGACCCGGACCGCTACCGCCTGGACGATCCCGGGCTGACAGATGAAGAGAGAGCGGCGCTGCAGCTGGCGGCTCAGGTAGCCAGGCTGGGCGGGACTCCATACGGGCAGGAAGCCCTTTTGAAGCTAGGGGGTGCCCAACTCGGCGGCACGTTCGAGCCGATGGTCGCCGACCTGGGGGAGGGGGCCGAGGTGCTCGGCGACCTGTTCCTGGCGGTGGCAGAACGGCGGACTGCCCGGTTCGCGTACCGGGACAAGGAACGCTCGCTCGAGCCCTACGGCCTGGGTCATCGAAGGGGTCATTGGTATCTGGTCGGTTCCGAAGGCGGGGTGACCAAGGTCTATCGAGTAGAGCGGTTGTCGGGGCTCTCGGTCGGACCCGACCGTGACTCCTTCCGTGTGCCGGCAGGGTTCAGTGTTCAGAAGGCAATCGATCTCGAGCCGTGGGAGACCGGAGACCTGGAGCCGCTCCGGGTAAGGGTCCGTTTTACGCCTGAGGTGGCGTGGTGGGCGGGCCGTCGCCTCGGTCATGAGCCGGGGCCGCTTGCTGGCGACGGCTCGCTCACCGCCGAGTTGACCGTGGCCAACCTGGAGGCGTTCGTCGGCTGGCTCTTGTCCTTCGGGGAGGGGGCCGAGGTGCTGGAGCCCGAGGCTGCACGCGAGGCAGTCGTGGCCAGGCTCGAGCAGGCCACGGCATGACTTCCGATCGCACGGCCAGCCGCCTCAACCGCATCCTGGCGATGCTCCCCTACGTGATCGCACACCGTGGCGTCACCGTCGACGAGGTGTGTGAGCGTTTCGGGTACAACAGATCGGATCTCGCCGCCGATCTCGACCTCGTGTTTGTCTGCGGGCTGCCCGGCTACGGGCCTGGGGACCTGATCGTCGCCTACATAGACGGCGAGGAAGTCGTCGTCGACACGGCGGAGTACTTCGCCGATGCTCCGCGTCTGACCCCGGCCGAAGCAATGTCGCTACTCGCCTCCGGCATGGCGGTCCTGGCGTCGGGGCAGTCCTCCGAGCCGCTCGAGCGGGCAGTCGACAAGCTGGCCAAGGTCCTGCTGCCCGAAGGCAACGTCATCGACGTCGATTTGGAGGCCGAACCTGAGATGGTGGCGAAGCTGCGGATGGCGGCTGCCCGTCGCCACGCGGTCGAGATCGTCTACACCTCGATCGGCCGGGAGGTGACCACAACCCGGGTGGTGGAGCCATGGAAGGTGGTGTCCGCACTCGGCAACTGGTACTTGACCGGTTTCTGCCGCTCGGCCGACGCCGGGCGGGTATTCAGGGTTGATCGAATCCGCCGTCTGCTCGAGACGGAGGAGGAGTTCACGCTGCCGAGTCCGATCCCGGATCCGGAGATCCGTTATGTGCCGGCGGAGGACGACATCAGGTGCGTTATCGAAGTCGGCTCCGGGGCGCGATGGGTGGCGGACTACTACCCGGTCGAAGTTCTGGAGGACGACGGATCGCTCATGCGATTCGAGTTCAGCGCTCCGGATCCGGGGGTCGCCGCCAACCTGCTGCTCCGCCTCGGCAGCGCTGGACGCCTGGTGTCGGGGATAGAGGTCGGAGAGGCGTTGACGAGCCTTCGCGGCCGGCTCCTGGGGGTCTATCGGCCTACGCATGTGGAGACCAAAAACGACTAGTCCCTTCGGTTCTTTTGGGCACCACCCATCTCAAGTTCCCGATCATGCGCGCCGATACGCAGGGAGCGGCAAGACAGGCGGAGTTAACAAGAAAATGACCACCATCAAGACCACTTGCAGTTGGTGCGGTGACATTCAGCTGACCCCCGCTGACCTCACTCTCGAGCTGGCTCCAGGCAAGGAAGAGGGCAATTACAGCTTCGTTTGCCCTCATTGCGAGACCCCTCAGCGCCGACCCGCCAACTCCCGGGTGGTGAGCGTGTTGCTGGCCACCGGGGTGGCGTTCGCGGTGATCAACCCCGACCCGATCACCGAGGCCGAGATCGATGCGTTCGTAGCAGCCCTCGCATCCGAGGCGGACCCGTTCCGCCTGCTGGCCGGCTGACCCGAGACCGCCGGCCCGGCTGAGGGCAACTCTCCAGCCGAGCTCAGCCCACCCCGCAACGGTCCGCGGCAGCTCATCACAGGGGCCTGCCTACTCTCGCCCGGTGCAGGGCTCCGAGATCATCATCATCCTGCTGGTGGCGCTGATCGTCTTCGGACCTGAGCGCCTGCCCGAGCTGGCCCGCAAGCTCGGTGGCTGGGCGGCCGAAGTGCGCAAGGCCGCTCGTGACCTCCAAAGCGGGCTCGAGGCCGAGGTAGACGAAGTGAAGCGGCTGCGCGAGGAGCTGAGTGGGCAGGCGCGCGATGTCGGCAAGGTCATCGATGACATCGGCAAGCCGTCAACATGGACCGGCCCCAAGCCGGTTTCGGGCCCGACCCCGGATGACGCCATGGCCGACTGGCAGAAGATCCAGAGGGGTGAGGATCCCGAGGCGGAGGCGTGAGCGAGCCCGACCCACAGCCCATCCTTGCCCATCTCGAGGAGCTCCGCCGTCGGCTGATAAAGGTTGCGATTGCGATCGCGGTCGGTGCCGGGTTCGCCCTGATCTTCGCGCAGCAACTGACGAGCATCCTCGAGCGGCCCTTCGAAATCGCCGCCCCCGAATACTCGCTGATCGCCCTGAGCCCGGCTGAGGAGTTCTCGATCCTCATGAGGGTGGCGATGTTCGGCGGGATCATCCTCGCCTCGCCCGTGATCCTCTATCAGATCTGGGCGTTCATCAACCCGGCGCTCACCACCAGGGAGCGGAAGTGGGCAGTGCCGCTGGTGACGGTCTTCGTCGTCCTATTCGTGGCCGGGGTGCTGTTCGGCTACCTGCTGCTGCCGCGGGGCTTGGAGGTGCTGATCGGGATCTTTCCCAAGGTCGAGAACAACCTCCGGATCGGCGACTACTACTCATTCGTGCTGAGGCTGATGCTGGCCTTCGGAGTCACCTTCCAGTTCCCGGTCTTTCTCTTCGCGGCGGCGGCGGCAGGGGCAGTCACCTCCCGCCAGCTGGCAACCGGGCGCAGGTGGGCAATCCTCGTGATCACCATCGTGGCGGCAATCGTCACTCCCACCGGCGACCCCCTGACGCTGGCCGCCCTCGCCATTCCCCTCTACCTCCTGTACGAGCTGACGTACTGGTCGGTCAGGCTGATCCTTCGGAAATGAGCATCGATACCTTCCTGTCGGGGCTGCCGTTCAGCCCGGATCAGTTTCAGGTGGAGTCGGCGCGTGCGCTGGAAGCGGGCAGGAAGGCGGTAATCGTCACCGCTCCCACTGGGGCGGGCAAGACCTTGGTGGCCGAGGCGGCGGTCCATCTCGCCCTCGAGGAGGGGCGGCGGGCGGTGTACACCACCCCGATCAAGGCCCTCTCCAACCAGAAGTACGGGGACTTCGTCGCGCAACTGGGAGCCCAGAGAGTCGGTCTCCTCACAGGCGACAACGTGATCAACGGGGAGGCAGAGGTGGTCGTCATGACGACCGAGGTCCTCCGAAACATGATCTACGCCCGCTCAGGGTATCTGGCGGATGTCGGGGTGGCGGTGCTCGACGAGGTCCACTTCCTGCAGGATCGGGTCCGAGGAGCGGTGTGGGAGGAAGTCATCATCCATGCCCCGGCCCACGTCCAGTTGGTCTGCCTTTCAGCCACGATCGCCAACGCCTCCGAGTTCGCAGACTGGGTCGGAGAGCGGCGAGGGTCGGTGGATCTGATCGTCGAACGGCGCCGCCCGGTGCCACTGGAGTCCAAGTACCTGGTCAAGGACAGGTTTGGCGGCGAGCTGCGCCTCTACGACACCTTCGCCTCGCGGGATGGGCGCCTGCGGGCGAATCCCAAGGTCGAGCACTTGCTGTCGCTCGAGAGAGGCAGGCGGCGTCGCTTTGCGGTGCCCGGGAGGCTGGAGACGATCGAACTGATGGCGGCTCAAGGCATGCTCCCCGCCATCTACTTCATCTTCTCACGCGCGGGCTGTGACGCCGCTGCCCTCCGCTGCCTTGAAGCCGGCATCCGTCTCACCCATCCGGACGAGCGAGAAGCGATTCGACGGATCGCCGAGGAGAAGACCGCCCACCTGGCGGACTCGGACCTGGAGGTGCTGGACTTTCCCCGGTGGCTGGCCGGGCTCGAGGCCGGTATCGCCCCTCACCATGCCGGGTTGGTGCCTGCCTTCAAGGAGACGGCAGAGGATCTGTTCGCGCGCGGGTTGCTCAAGCTCGTGTTCGCAACCGAGACCCTGGCGCTGGGCATCAACATGCCGGCTCGCTCGGTCGTGCTCGAAAGCCTCTCCAAATTCGATGGGGAGGGCCATGACCTCTTGCAGCCTGGTGACTACACCCAGCTGACCGGTCGAGCGGGGCGCCGCGGCATCGACACCGTTGGATTCGGGCTCGTTCTGCACTCACCGTTCGTCCGGTTTGGCCGGGTCGCCGAGATCGCGGCCGCAGGAGATCATCCGCTGCGCTCGAGCTTTCGGCCCACATACAACATGTCCGTCAACCTGCTGGCCAACTACTCGGAGGAGAGGGCGAGCGAGCTGCTGGCAGCTTCATATGCCCAATACCAGAGAAAGGGTGACCACGCCGCTGCCCAAGCCGAGCTCGTCGCCCTGGAGGACCGCATGGTGAGCGAGCTGGATCGGGCCCGCTGCGAGCTCGGCTCCATCGACGACTACGTCGAGCAGGGGGCGGCCCCGCGGCCGGGCCGCTCCGACCTGGCCGGGCGCCTTGCCCCTGGGGACGTCGTGGACATCGCCGGTGGGGCACGCCAAGGGCGCTACCTGGTTCTCAGCCGGCTGTCGCGGGAGGGTGGGGCCCGCCTGCTCGCCCTCGCCACCAGCGGCAGGACCGTCACGATCAGTGCCCGCGACGTCACCTCGGGAAGCGTCAAGGCAGGTGTCATCGAGCTCCCCCTCCCATACCGCCCGCGTGATCGCCGATTCCAGCAGAGTGCCCTTCGGCTGTTGCGCAAGATCCCGCCCGCTTCCAGGGCCGGCCCGGCCACTCCGGCTGCTCCGGCCCGCCCTGTACATCCAGTGGCGGCTTGCCCCGACCTCGAAGCCCACCTACGTGCCCGCCGCCGTGCCGAGCGGACGGCTCAGCGAATCGAGCTGCTTCGCAGCAACTTGCGCCGTTCCGGAGTCGGCCTGGTGGAGGAGTTCCACGCCATCCTGCGCCTGCTGGGCGGGCTCGGCTATGTGGAGGGCTGGACTCTGACTACGGCCGGCGAGCGGCTGCGGTTCATATACAACGAGCTCGACCTGCTCCTGGCCGAGACAGTTGAGCGCGGCATCATGCGCGACCTGGATCCCTCCGAGCTGGCCGCCCTTTGTTCATGCTTCGTCTACGAGCCCCGGGCCGAGGAGGGATCCAACCCCCCCTGGCCGACCCCGGATCTGGCCGTCTCCTGGAAGGAGATCGAGGATCTCGCCGCGGAGCTCAACGACCGTGAGCGAGGTGAACGGCTCTCAACCACGAGGAAGCCCGAGCCCGGCTTCGCTGCCCTCGCTTGGGCATGGGCGGAGGGAAGCTCGCTCGAAGACCTGCCCAACATGAAACTGCAGCCAGGGGACTTTGTCCGGGTCTCCCGGCAGCTGGTGGACCTCTTGCGACAACTGCGTGATGCCGCCCCCGACATGTCGGCGGCGGCCCGAGAGGCGCTGCTGAGAATCGATCGGGGCGTGGTCGCGGCCACGGGCTTCGCATGACCTGGCTGGTGCTCTTGAACGAAGCGGCCGGCTCGAGGCCCATGCCGGCCGAGCGGGTGAACGCGGCGCTTACGGGGGCGGGAATAGCGTACGAGTTGCGGCTTCCAACCACAGCCGAGGAGATGGCGAGGGAGGTGGTGGCCGGGGCCGAGGCGGGGCGCCCGGTGGCGGTGGTGGGGGGGGACGGGACCATCAATCTGGCGGTCGACGCCCTCATGGGACGTCCATGGCCCCAGCCTCCGAAACTGGCCGCGCTGCCGGCCGGGACCGGCTGTGACTTGTTGCGAACCTTTGCGCTGCCCCAGAAGATCGAGGAGGCAGCAAGCCATCTTCTCGGCGACACCTTCTACCGGATCGACGTGGGGGTGCTGGAGGGCGAGTGGGGGAGACGCCACTTCGCCAACGTTGCTCAGGCGGGGGTGGGGGCGGCGGCGGCCGAATCGGCTCCCCGGCTTCCGCGCCGAACCGGCCGGGCCAGGTACCCCCTGGCATTCGCCGCCAGGCTGCCCGCCTTTCCGCGGGGGGAGGTGAGGTTGAAGGTGGGCGAAAGGGAGCATCGGGGCCCCGCCCTGGCCGTCATCATTGCCAACGGCCAGTACTTCGCAGGCGGATGGAATGTCGCCCCTCGAGCCAGCCTCAATGACGGAGCCCTCGACGTCCAGATCGTGGCCGCCTCCAAGTGGGAGGCTCCTCGCCTGGTCCCCAAGATGATCAAAGGGCTGCACCTGTCGGATCGGACGATGCGGAGGATGTCGGGGGGTCACTTCGAGCTGGAGTGCGATTCGCCGTGGCCGGTGGAGTGCGACGGCGAGGCGCTCGGGAATACCCCGGTCCACGGGGCGGTTTTGCCGGGCGCAATCGATCTCAAGATCTGAAGAGGGGCGGTCTTATACTCCCGCCGCTTTCAGGGGGACCCCACTTATGGCAGCCAAACAATCCAATGTCGAGCCGGAAGAGCCGGAATTCGAGGAAGAGGAAGAGCTCGAGCCCGACGAAGAGGAATTCGAGGCCGAGGAATCTGACATCGAAGAGGCCGAGATAGCCGACCCGGCGGCCGAGGGTGCCGAGCTGGAAGAGGATTTCGAGGAAGAAGAAGACGAGGAGCCAGAAGGCGATGAGGCCCTCGAGGAACTCGAAGCCGAGGAGCTGGAACTGCTCGAGGAAGAGGCTTCCGAGTCGATGCTGGTCGATGAGGTGGCCGAGTTGCGCGCCATCCGACGTGAGGAACTGACGATGACCGTCGACACCCACGCGGTGCGCTCAGACGAGTTCGTCTGCCAGTCCTGCTTCCTGGTGAAGCGCAACAGCCAGCTCGCCAATCGCCGAAAGATGATCTGCCTCGATTGTGCGTCCTGACCAGATCACGGTCGTAGTCCCCACCTACAACGAGCGGGAGAACATCCCCCATCTGGCCGCTGCCGTGCTGCTGCACGGATACCGGCTGCTTGTGGTCGACGATGGCTCACCAGATGGCACCGGCCAGCTGGCGGAACAGATCTCCGCCTCGATTCCAGGGATGGAAGTCCTTCATCGCCCCACCAAAGCGGGATTGGGCAGGGCATACGGGGCCGGTTTCACCAGAGCACTCGAGGCCGGGGCCCAGGTGGTCGTGCAAATGGACGCCGACTTCTCCCACAACCCGACCGACCTGCCGCGGCTGATCGAGGCAGTAGGGGCCGGGGCGGACCTGGCCATTGGCTCCCGTTACGTCCCCGGAGGGGCTACGCCGGACTGGCCCTGGCGTCGGAGGTGGCTGTCACGTGGCGCCAACCGCTACGCCCGGGCCATGTTGGGGCTGGAAGTCGCCGACGCCACCGCCGGATTCAGGGCCTACCGACGCGATGCTCTCTCCCGCCTTCCCTATGCCGATGCGCAGGCATCCGGCTATGGCTTCCAGGTGGAGATGACATGGCAGGCCACCCGGCAAGGGCTGGCCATAACCGAGATCCCGATCATCTTCCGCGACAGAGAGCTGGGGCACTCAAAGATGGGCACCGGGATAGTGGTCGAGGCGATGGGACTGGTCACCTGGTGGGGTCTGCGTCGGCTCCTACGCTGGCGGGACTGATGGAGATCGCGGTCAGAGACGCCGGAGACCACGACCTCGCAGAGCTCGTGCGCTTGTATCGGCTGCTCGAGCAAGAGATGGACGCCATCCATCCGCTGTGGAGCCGGGCCGACGGCCTTCCTGCCCCATTGGAAGACAGCCTCTCCGGCGCCGTGCGCTCGACAGCCTGGATCGCTCTGCTGGCCTCCATCGATCGAGTCGACCTCGGTTTTCTCATCGCGGAGATCACTGCGCTCCTGGATGGCGAGGAGATCGGAGCCATGAGGCTGGTGTTCGTCGAGGAGGAGGCAAGGGGGGTTGGAGTCGGCGAGGCTCTGCGCGATGAAGCTCTCTCGCAGATGCGCGCTCGCGGCCTCACGCTGTTCGATGCATATGTGCTGCCGGGCCACCGTCTCGCCAAGAACTTCTTTGAACAGGGTGGCTTTGCCGCCAGGTCGATCGTGATGCACCACGCCGATGGATGAGCACCCCGTGCCCGGGGTCGGGGTGATCATCCTCGATGGGGAATCACTGCTGCTCGTCAGGCGCGCCCACGAACCCGGAGCTGGACGCTGGGCGGTCCCGGGCGGCAAAGTGGGATGGGGCGAGACCCTCGCCGACGCCGCCCGCCGCGAGGCTCTGGAAGAGACCGGACTGGAGGTCGAGGTGGGATCGGTGTTCTGGGTAGGTGAGGGGATCGGGGAAGGGGACCCTGCCCCCTGGCATTACGTCCTGATCGACTTCCTCGCCTCCATCGTCGGTGGTGACCTCAGGCCGGGGTCTGATGCCGCGGAGGTGCGCTGGGTTCGCCTCGATGAGACCGATGACCTGCCCCTCACCGACAGCATGAGGCCCCTGCTGGCTTCGCTCCGCACGGGAGGCTCGCCATGGGAGATGATGGGGACATGAGCGACCTCTTGGAACTTCTGCAAACCCTGATCCGGAATCGCTGCGTGAACGACGGGACCAGATCAGGTGGCAACGAGGCCGTTTCGGTGGCGACGCTGGCCGAGTTCTTCGGGCAGGCCGGGACCTCGGTGGAGCCGTCACCCGGGCGCCAGTCTGTCATCTATCGAGTACGGGGAAGCAGGGCAGATGCTCCCCGGCTGGCGTTGGTTCCTCATCTCGACGTCGTGCCGGCCAACCCCGCCGGGTGGTCGGTGGATCCATTTGGGGCCGAAGTCGTGGACGGGCACGTTTGGGGGCGAGGGGCGGTTGACATGCTCGACCTCACGGCGGCGATGGCACTGGCATTCCGGTCCTACCTCTCCGGCGACCTCCCACCCCTTTCGGGCGACCTTCTCTTCATCGCCACCGCCGACGAGGAGGCCGGCGGCGGCTTGGGGGCGAAGGTCCTGGTTGAGGAGCACTGGGATTTGGTTGCCTGCGAGTACCTCCTCACCGAGGTGGGTTACCCGGCATTGTCCGGGGTGAATGGCCCGGTCCACCCGATCTCGGTAGGGGAGAAGGGGCCCTTCTGGACCAAGCTGAGGTCGAAGGGGACGCCGGGCCACGGATCCGTCCCCTTCTTGAGCGACAACGCGCTGCAGGCCATGACGGAGGCACTGTCGGGGCTGTTCGACACTCCGACGCCGGTGACGGTGACTGATGACTGGCGCCGGTTCGTGGAGGGCCTGGACCTGGATCAGGGCCTGAGAGAGGCCCTGGTCGACCCGGACCGGATCGACACCGCGATCGATCTGCTGGCGGTCCAGGATCCGGGCTGGGCTGCTTATCTGCACGCCATCACCCACCTGACGGTGAGCCCCAACGTGGTCAGGGCCGGAGTCAAGTCGAACGTGATCCCTGACCGGGCCGAAGCCGAAGTGGACTTGCGAGGCCTGCCGGGCATGGACCGCCGTCAAGTGGACGAGTACCTGCGCAAAGCAATGGGGGCTGCAGCCGATCGGGTCGAGATCGTGCCGGTCACCGACTTTCCGGCTACCGCCTCACCCACCGACAATCTCCTATGGGATGCCATCCTCGACGGGCTCGAGGCCGAGACCGGGAGCCGCGATGCGATTCCTACCTGGGTCCCGGCCGCAACCGATGCCAGGTTCTGGCGGAGTAGGGGAACCGTCTGCCACGGGGTCTCGCTCTTCGACGAAGGACAGAGCTTCTCGGAGTTCCTCTCGCTGTTCCATGGCAACGATGAGCGGATCTCGATCACGGCGGTGGAAGCGACGGCCCGCCTGATGTCGAAGGTGGTCGAGTCGTTCGGCACCAGGGTCGCGGCCGGTTGAGCGGCAACCTCATCTGCGACTTGGACGGAGTGGTCTGGCGAGGCGGCACCGCGCTGCCAGGCTCGGCCGAAGCGATCAAAGCAGCGCGAGCGGCGCAGTGGAACGTGATCTTCTGCACAAACAACTCGAGCCGCCCACCAGCAGCGATCGTGGAACGACTGGAAGAGGTGGCTGAAATCGACGCATCACCTGAGCAGGTGGCCACGTCGGCCCAGGCAGCAGCCCTGCTGCTTGGCGATCGGCCCTTGACGTTCATCCTGGGAGGGGAGGGAATCGATAACGCCCTCGCCGAGGCAGAAGTCCCGGTGACCACGGATCCAAAGAAGGCTCAGGCGGTGGTGGTCGGGCTGGATCCCGGCCTCACTTATGCCCGACTGCGGGACGCGGTCATCGCGGTGAGGGAAGGGGCGCGGCTGATTGCGACCAATCTCGACCCGACCTTCCCGGTGGAAGGGGGCCTGTGGCCGGGGGCAGGCTCGATCGTGGCGGCGGTCGAGACGGCGGCCGGCTGCCGGGCGGAGCCCGCCGGCAAGCCCCACCGGCCCATGCGGGATCTGCTCCGTTCCCGCCTGAAGGCAGGTGAGACTTGGGTAGTGGGAGACCGCGCCGATACCGATCTCGCCATGGCGGCAGCGGAACCGGGTTGGCGCGGGGCTCTGGTAGGCAGTTCGACCGGCCTGTCGGACCCGGCGGCCGATTTCGTGGCGCCCGATCTGGCAGGAGTGGTGAGGGAGGTCATGGGAAGATGACCAGCCCTGATGCCGCCGAACGGGATAATGAGGTCATGGACGACCTGGAAACCGATCCGCTCGATGAAGCAGTCGCCGAACTGGATGCGCTCGACCCGGCCGACACCGCCGATCCGGCCGCCAAGTTGGTCGAGATGCTGTCCGCTCTGCTCGATGCCGAGGACGAAGACGACCTGGCCTGATCGCCTCCCGGCGTGAACCTGCAACCGGTCATCCATGCCCGGAGGGAACAGTCGGTCGAGTTCGCCCGCCGTTTTGCCTCGAGGGTCGAAGTCGCCGGGGCCAAGCTGGTGGGTGGGCCCGAGGTGGCGGAGCTGCTGCCGGAAGCTCATGTGGGGGACGGCCCGCCCGACGTGGTAGTGGCGATCGGCGGAGATGGGACAATGCTGGCAGCCGCCCACTGGGCACTCGAGTACGACGTCCCCGTGGTTGGTTTCAACCTGGGAACGGTTGGGTTCCTGGCCGAAGCGGAGCCGAGCGACCTCGACCTCGCGGTGGAGGCTCTCGTGTCGGGGAGCTTCCGCGTGGACGAGCGGATGACCATCGAAGCCGACCTCCCCTCCGGCATCCGCGTCACCGGGATCAACGACGTCGTGGCCGAGAAGATCGACAGCCAGCGCCTGGTGAGCCTGAAGGTGACTATCGACGATCAAGAGTTCCTGACTTATCGGGCCGACGGGCTGATCGTGTCGACCCCGACCGGGTCGACCGCGTACAGCTTTTCGGCAGGCGGGCCGCTGCTCGATCCTGGGTTGCAAGCCCTGCTGGTCACGCCGGTCGCCGCACATTCCCTGTTTGCCAGGACGATGGCCCTTTTGCCGACGAGCGTGGTGGGGGTCGAGGTGGCCGCGGACCGGCCGGTCCGGGTGAGCATCGACGGCATCGAGGGAGCTTCGTTGCACCAGGGTGAGAGGTTCGAAGTGCGGAGAGGATTGCGCCCGGCCCGTTTCGTCCGGCTGAAGGAGCAGCCTTTCCCCCGCCTGGTGACGGAGAAGTTCCGTCTCAAATGAGGTCTTCGGACCGAGCCCCCACCCGTGCTACATTGACCTCCCGTGACTGACGGGCACGCGGCAACGGGGGAAGCCGGCCAGCTGCCCGCATCACCCACCGCCCCACTTTCCCCGAAATTCATCTTCGTGACCGGGGGAGTGGTCTCCAGCCTCGGCAAGGGCATCACAGCCGCCTCGCTCGGAAGGCTCCTCCGCTCGCGGGGCCTGCGGGTGGTGAACCAAAAGCTCGATCCCTACATCAACGTAGACCCGGGCACGATGAACCCGTTCCAGCACGGCGAGGTATTCGTCACCGACGACGGCGGCGAGACCGATCTCGACCTGGGGCACTACGAGCGGTTCACGTCTGAGAACCTACGGCGGGCTTCCAATGTGACGGCGGGGTCGGTCTACCTGTCGGTGATCCAAAAAGAACGGCGGGGTGACTACCTCGGCGACACGGTCCAGGTCATCCCCCACATCACCAACGAGATCAAGTCCCGTATCCGCAAGGTCGCCGCCGATGACGTCGACGTCGTGATCACCGAAGTGGGAGGGACGGTGGGTGACATCGAGAGCCTGCCGTTCCTGGAGGCGATCCGGCAGTTCGGAAATGACATCGGCCGTCAGAACGTCTGCTTCATCCATGTCACGCTGGTGCCGTTCATCGCATCTTCGGAGGAGCTCAAGACCAAGCCCACCCAGCACTCGGTGGCTGAGCTGCGCAGCCACGGCATCCATCCCGACGTGATCGTGGTCCGCTCGGATCGCCCCATCGACGACGGGGTCCGTCGCAAGATCAGCCTGTTCTGCGATGTGCCCCCGCAGGGTGTCATCGCGGCCCCCGACGCCGAAGACATCTACCAGGTGCCGCTCATCCTTCATGAGGGGGGTTTGGACGGGGTGGTCTGCACCCGCCTCGGGCTGTCGACCGCCCCTGCCGAGTTGAGAGCCTGGAAGGCCATGGTCGAACGCGGCCTGGCGGCGACCGACAAGGTGACGGTGGGAGTGGTGGGCAAGTACGTCGACCTGCCCGACGCCTACCTTTCGGTGGTCGAGGCCTTGCGTCACGGTGCCTCGCTGCACGGCGTCAAGCTCGACCTTCGCTGGATCCCGTCGGAGGAGTTGACCGGGCTGCTCGCTCCTGGCTACCTGGAAGGAATCGACGGAATCGTGGTGCCAGGGGGCTTCGGGCCGCGTGGGGTCGAAGGCAAGATCCAATCGATCCGCTATGCCCGCGAGCGGGGGGTTCCCTTTCTGGGGCTGTGCCTTGGGTTGCAATGCGCGGTCATCGAGTTTGCCCGCCACCGGCTCGGCTACCCGGACGCCAACAGCTCTGAGTTCGATCCGACCACGCCTCATCCCGTGATCGATCTGATGGACAGCCAGCTGGGGGTGGCCGACATGGGCGGCACAATGCGCTTGGGCAGGTATCCGGCCAAGCTGGTCGAAGGGTCCTTGGTACGGCGGCTGTACGGGCAGGAGGTGGTCTATGAGCGCCACCGCCATCGTTGGGAGGTGAACAACCGCTACCGCAAGGAGCTTGAAGCCGAAGGGATGGCTCTCTCTGGACTCTCGCCCGACGACAACCTTGTCGAGTTCATCGAGCTTCGCGGCCATCCCTATTTCGTGGCGACCCAGGCCCACCCCGAGTTCCGCAGCCGCCCCGACGACCCCCATCCTCTCTTCGCTGGCCTGATCGAGGCGGCTGCCGAGCACCGGCGGGTGGCGACCCCCATCGATCTCACAGTGCATCAAACCGCCGAGACCGGCCGCCAGGCGTCTTGACCTCCCCCGATCGCGGGGACTTCCGCCTGCTGGGCTGGAGAAGGCTCGCAAGGGGTGTGTTCCTCCGCTTCCACCGCCAGCACCTGATCGGCGGAGACGGCACCCCGGTGACGCGTGACGTCGTCAGGCATCCTGGCGGCGTCGGGATCCTGGCGATCGAAGGCGACAGGGTTTGGTTCGTCACCCAGCGCCGGGCGCCTTTCGGCTCCGAGGTCATGGAGATCCCGGCCGGGCGACTCGACCCGGGAGACCGCACTCCGGAGGAGGCCGCCCGGCGGGAACTGCTCGAGGAGCTCGGGGCGACCGCATCGGAGTGGACGGCCCTTGGGGAGATGCTCCCATCACCCGGCTATAGCGACGAGGTGATCCATCTGTTCGCAGCGCAAGGCCTGAGCTTTGGTGATCGCCGGCCGGATGGCTCGGAGGAGCGGCAAGCCGCGCTGGTTCCCCTCCCGGCGGCGGAGGCGTTGCTTAGGATCGGGACCGGCGACCTGACGGATGCCAAGACCCAGCTCGCACTGCTGCTCTGGGACCGGAAAAGGAGAGTCGGTTGATCGTCGGCATTCCCCGCGAGGTGAAGACGGCCGAGTTCAGGGTGGCCATCACCCCGGTCGGGGTCAGGGAGTTGGTCGAGCGGGGCCACACCGTGGTCATCGAGGACGATGCCGGGATCGGCTCGGCCATCCACAACGACGAGTACGAGGCTCAGGGAGCCACCGTGGTGGAGGATGGACCGGCCGTGTTCGAGCAGGCGGATTTGATCCTCAAGGTCAAGGAGCCGCAACCGGATGAAGTCGCATTCTTCCGACCCGACCAGACCCTCTTCACCTACCTGCACCTGGCCGCCTATCCAAAGCTCGCGACCGGCCTCCTCGAGCGCGACATGGTGGCCGTGGCCTACGAGACGGTGCAGCTGCCCGACCGTTCACTACCGCTCCTGGCTCCGATGTCGGAGATCGCAGGCAGAATGGCCACCCAGGTCGGCGCCTATTTCCTCGAAAAGGCACAGGGCGGCCGGGGCGTCCTGTTGGGCGGGGTGACGGGTGTGCGGCCCGCCAAGGTGGTCGTGGTCGGCGGAGGAATCGCCGGCTCCAACGCCGCCGAGATCGCAGCGGGCATGCACGCAGAAGTGGTCGTCCTCGACCGCGACCTGAACCGGCTACGGGCCCTCGACTCCCAATATCAGGGCCGCATCAAGACGCTCGCATCCAACCGTTTGACCATCGAGCAGGAAGTGCTCGACGCCGACCTTGTGATCGGGACGGTCCTGGTGGCGGGGGCATCCGCTCCCAAGCTGGTGACCGAGGACATGGTGCGGGCCATGAGGCGTGGCTCTGTGTTGGTGGACGTGGCAATCGACCAGGGCGGGTGCTTCGCCACGAGCCGGGAGACCACTCATGAGGATCCGGTCTATCTGGTGCACGAGGTCCTTCATTACGCGGTCGGGAACATCCCCGGGGCGGTGCCCCACACGAGCACCTACGCCCTCACCAATGCGACCCTGCCGTACGTGCTCGCCCTCGCCGACCGCGGGGTGGAAGGGGCCATGTCCCGCCATCCCGAGATGGTCTCTGGCCTCAATGTGGTCGGGGGGGCCATCACCCACGAAGCGGTGGCGGCTTCACTGGGTCTGCCGTACGTGCCGGCCGGGGAGGCGCTGGCCGGAAGGTGAGCGACCAGGCCGGCCAGGCCGAGGGCTTTCTCGCTTATCTGGCCGCCGAGCGTGGCCTGGCGGCCAACACGATCGATGCATACCGCCGCGACCTTGCCCAGTACGGGCTGTTCCTGGATGGCCGGGAGCCGGGGCAGGCCGAGATCGAGAGCTTCCTTACCGCCCTCCACAGGCAGGGGCTGAGCCCTGCATCCGTTGCTCGAAAAACGGCGGCCATCCGGGGATTCCATCGTTTCCTGGTCGAAGAGGGCGAGCGATCCGACGACCCCACGATGCAGCTGGCCCCAGCCCGCCGGCCGGGCCCTCTTCCCAAGGCGTTGTCGGTGGATCAGGTGCTGGCCATGCTGGACGAGATACCTCTGGACGCCGTGACCGGCAGAAGGGACTCTGCCCTCCTCGAGTTCATGTACGCCGCCGGCTGCAGGGTTTCTGAGGCAACCGGCCTCGATCTCCGAGACCTGGATCTCGAGGAGCGGTCGGCTCGCCTGGTTGGCAAAGGAGATCGTGAGCGGAGTGTGCCCATCGGCGCCGCCGCGGTTGCTGCGATCGAGCGATGGCTCCCGGATCGCCTTCAGTTGACGGGCAGCAAGCCAGGGGTTGAGGCGGCATTCACGAACATGAGAGGGGGGCGGTTGAGCCGCCAATCTGTGTTCCGCATCGTCAGGGCCAGGGCGGTGGCGGTGGGCATCCCTTCTGAGCAGGTGTCGCCCCACGTCCTCCGGCACAGCGCCGCCACCCACATGGTTGAAGGAGGAGCGGACCTGCGCACTGTTCAGGAGATGCTTGGTCACGCTAGAATCAGCACCACTCAGGTGTACACCCGAGTGTCTCCCCAGCACCTGTTGGAGATCTACGTCCAGGCACATCCACGTAGCCGATGACAGTCGACCTCGAATCCGCCCGTGCGGTCCTCCAGGACCAGCGCAGCCGCCTCGTCCACCAGCTCAAGGAGCTCGGTTCCGAGGAGGACGGTGAGTTGCGCGCGGACGTCCAGTTCGGGGATGGCTTCGCCGATGCCGGCGCCGCTACCGCCGAGAGAACCGAGGTGCTCGGCATCGTCGAGTCGCTGAAGGAGCAGCTCGATTCTGTGGATGCCGCCCTCCGCAAGGTCGACGACGGCTCCTACGGGATCTGTTCCAACTGCGGCAAGCCCATCTCGGAGGCGCGGCTCGAAGGCAAGCCCGAGTCCATCTTCTGCATCGACTGCCAGTCGAAGCGCTCTCAGCTCAAGCGCTAGGTGCCGGGCACCTGGCCACACTTGGCCTCCAGGTTCCTCGAGGTGGCGGGGGCGCGCCCGCTCCGGCCCGACGAGCGGCTCAAAGCCATGGAGTGGCTGCGTCCCGAGGAGGCGTCCTTCTTCTTGCAGCAACCGCCGGCCGATCAGCGGCACGGGCTGGAGGCAGCCCTGTCAACCCGTTCAGAGCGACCTGAGCGGGTGGATCTGATCAGGGCGGCGCTTCTCCACGACATCGGGAAGCGCAAATCCGGCCTCGGCCTGATCGGGCGCTCGATGGCCTCGGCCTGGTCGAAGCTGGGAGGCCGTGGGCGCGGTCGCTGGGCCGTCTATCTGGATCACGGGGCATTGGGCGCAGAGGAACTGGCTGCCCTCGGAGCGGAAGCGATCGTGGTGGATTTCGCCCGTAATCACCATGGAATCCGGCCGGGCTCGATATCGGAAGGCGACTGGGACGTGCTGGCGAGGGCCGACCTCGGGGGGAGGCCGGAAAGAAGGGGGAGAGGCCGCAACGGCCGATAGCCTCCCAGACGGCCATGTACAAGGTGAAGACCAAGGTGTTCGAGGGCCCCCTCGACCTGCTGCTGCAGCTGATCAGCCGTCAGCAGATCGACGTCGCCGCTGTGAGCCTCAACGACCTCGTCGAGGACTATCTCGAGGTGCTGGCGGCGATGGAGAGGCTCGACCTTGATGTGACCAGCGAGTTTCTGCTGATCGCGGCCACCTTGGTCCAGCTCAAGGCCCACCGCCTGCTGCCGCGGGGAGAAGAGGTCGACCTGGACGACGAGCTCCTCCTGATGGAGGAGAGGGACCGGTTGCTCGCCCGTCTGCTGTCATGCGTCACGTTCAAGGACGTGGCTGCGGTGCTGGCCCGGCGGCTGCAAGAGGGGTCCCGCTGGGTGCCGAGGACAGCTGGGCTGGATCAGCCGATTCCGCCGCGTCCCCCCACCACCCCTCTCGAGATCACGGCGCAGCAGCTGGCCGCACTAGCCGTCAATGTGATGACGGGGCCATCGCACGAAGTCGACCTCGATCACCTCGAGCTCGACCTGCCATCGGTCGAGCGTGCCCTCGACGAGCTCGCAGCTCGCGTCACCGGCGAGGCCGCGTACACCTTCGATCGGCTGGTGGAGCATTGCGAGCGACCGGTCGAAGTGGTGGCCTACTTCCTCGCCCTCCTCGAACTGGCCCGGTGGGGGATGCTCGAACTGAAACAGACGGACTGGATGTCGACCATCGAGGTGAGGCGAAGGGAGGGGAGCGGGTGATCGACCCTCTTGCCGCCCTGGAAGCAATCCTGTTCGTCACCGAGTCCCCGGTCCCGACGGAGGAGCTGGCTGAGGTCCTGGAGCTGCCCAAAGGCGAAGTCGAGGTGCTGCTCGCCGAGCTCGGACGTCGCCTCAATGATCGGGGCAGCGGGCTCGAGCTCCGCCAGGTTGCCGGAGGTTGGCGCCTGTACTCGAGCCCAGATGCCTTTCCCTATCTCGAGAGGTTCAGCACTTCCGCCACCGCCCGCAAGCTGACTCCGGCCGCCCTGGAAGTGCTGGCAGTGGTCGCCTATCGCCAGCCGGTCTCCAGGGCGCAGATCGCCGAGATAAGGGGGGTCGACTCGGAGTCATCGGTGCGCACACTCGAGCGCCTCGGCCTGGTCGAGGAGGCCGGCCGGCTCTCGGTGCCGGGCAACCCTGCGGTGTATCGGACCACGTCCAGCTTCCTGGAGCGGATTGGCCTCAACGACCTGCACCAGCTTCCACCACTCGCCGATCACGTTCCGCCGGCGGAGGTGATGGAGTCGCTGGAAGAAACCCTCCGCCCGCTGGCGGAGGATGCCATCGGCCCGGAGGGATGAGCGAGGTACGCCTCCAGAAGGTGATCGCCGGCGCCGGCCTCATGTCGCGGCGGGCGGCCGAGGAGTTGATTGCTGCGGGCCGGGTGACTATCGACGGGCACGTCGCCAGGCTGGGCGAGCGAGTGGACCCGGCCACCGCCAGGGTTGAGATCGAAGGGGTGCTGGTGCCAGTCGCCCCTGGCCTGGTCACCTATCTGCTCTACAAGCCGACTGGGGTGCTCTCCACTGCCGCCGACCCGCGCGGCAGGCCGACGGTGGTCCAATTGGTCCCCGAGGAGCCAAGGGTGGTGCCGGTGGGGCGCTTGGATGCGGATACGGAGGGCCTCATCCTCCTCTCCAACGATGGCGAGCTGACCCTCAGGGTCACCCACCCCCGCTTCGGATTGACCAAGACCTATCTGGCCGAAGTACGCGGCAGGATGCCGACATCTGCGGTCCGCCTCTTGAGAGCAGGGGTGGAGCTCGACGACGGGATGGCCCGCGTCCGCCGCGCTCGCATCATCGCTTCACGACCGGAATCGACGCTCGTCGAGGTGGTCATGGCCGAAGGGCGCAAACGCGAGGTCAGGAGGTTGCTGGCAGCGGTCGGCTACCCGATCGAGAAGCTGGTGCGCACAGCCATTGGCCCGATCACCGATCGCAAGCTCAAGGCGGGGGAGTGGAGGGCCCTGCAGCCGGGCGAGGTCGCTTCTCTCTACAAGGCGGCAGGGACCGGGCCGTAACCTGGGGAGATGACCCCGCCCGTCGTCGCGATCGTCCCCAAGCTGCGGCCGACAACCGGGATCGTCGAACTCCCCGGATCCAAGAGCATCACCAATCGGGCTCTCTTGATCGCCACCCTCGCCGGCGGGCCCAGCAGACTGATCAATCCGCTCGATGCGGACGACACCATCGTCATGCGTGATTGCCTGCGGGCTCTTGGAGCCGAGATCGACGACACGCAACGCGAATGGATCGTCAAAGGCACCGCCGGCTCCCTCCATGCGCCCGAATCGGCCCTCTGGGTCGGGGGGTCGGGCACCACTGCCCGGTTCTTGACAGCGGTGGCACCTCTGGCGGGTGGTGACGTGTTGATCGACGGGGAGGAGCGGATGCGCTCGCGGCCGATGGCGGGGCTGGTCCAGGCCTTGAGGCGGTTGGGGGCCGAAATAGTGGGGGAGGCGCTGCCTCTGGTGGTGCGTGGAGGTGGTTTGGCCGGTGGTGTGGTTGAGGTGCCAACCGCCGAGACCAGCCAGTTCGTTTCCGCCATGCTGATGGTGGGCCCGCTGGCCTCGGGGCCGCTCGAGGTCCGTCCAACCGGCGAGTTTCCTTCCAAGGCATATGCCGCCTCGACCATCGAGCTGATGG
>DATBMA010000065.1:0-40233 GCA_036555105.1 Acidimicrobiia bacterium | reverse complement strand
TCGGGCGATCTCGTCGAGATGGGCGGCCAGACGCTCCGGGCTGCCGCGCAGGCTCCACCCCGACGGCGGACCACCGCCCGGCTCGTCTGGGCGTCGGGGCCTGGCCCCCGCCTTCAGCTCGGCGATGAGGGCCGCCGTCTGCGCCCTTGCAGACTCCAATTCCTCGATCCGTTGCTGAGCGGCCGCGAGCTGAGAGCGGAGGGCATCGTTCGAGCGCCGGGCGGCCGCCGTTCCCTCCCCGGCTGCCGCCACAGCCTGCTGTTTGTCGTGTGCGTGCCGAGCGTCGGCAACACGGCCCTTCTCCTGCTCGCGTTGAAGCCTTTCGCTCAGTTCCTCGACTTTGCGCTCGGCCTTGGCCAGGCGAACGGTCAGGTCGTCGTCGATCCGGCTCTGGCGGCTGCCTTCCCAACCGGCTGCGATCTCTCCCGCTTCCTGCTCCCATCCCTTCGGCCTCGACAGGTACAGAGTGGACAGGCGGGTCGCCGGGTCGGATCCCGAAGCCAGCCATTCGAGGGCCTTTCCCCGCAACCACTCGGACTCCTCCAACTCGGACATCAGCGACCTGGCCAGCGGCGGTGGGAGCCTCTGGCCCTGCTTGGAGGCAACCGCCCTGATGCGGGCGGGGATCTCACGTTCCTCCATCTTGCCCATGGCGGCCACCGCCGCGGTCAACGCCGGCTCCAGCAGGGGCAAGGGATATCCACCGCTCATTGCTCGACCATATCGGGCGGCGTCTGTTGTTGACACGGCTGGCGGGGACCGGGCATACTTGCCGTTCCTGATATGCACCGTTTCGTACTGATCCTCCAATAGCGCACACGCCCCCGAACGGCGTGTGCGCTGCAACGGCCCTCCCACCCGGGAGGGTTTTTCTTACCTGAAGGCGAGCAATGACCAAGTTGACCGGAGCCCAAGCCCTCATCCGAGCCCTGGAGTTCGAAGGGGTCGACACCATCTTCGGTGTGCCGGGGGGAGCCATCCTCCCCGCATACGACCCTCTGCTCGACAGCCCCATTCGCCACGTTCTGGCCAGGCATGAGCAAGGGGCGGGCCACATGGCGGAGGGCTACGCCTGGGCGACGGGGCGGGTTGGGGTATGCATGGCAACCTCCGGGCCGGGCGCCACCAATCTGGTGACTCCGCTGGCCGACGCCTTGATGGATTCGGTCCCGATCGTGGCGGTGACCGGCCAGGTGCCGACCAAGTCGGTCGGCAACGACGCCTTCCAAGAGGCGTACACCACCGGCATCACGATGCCTGCCACCAAGCACAACTACTTCGTCACCGATGCCGGCGAGATCGCCGAGGTGGTCCACGAAGCCTTTCACATCGCCGCCAGCGGCCGGCCCGGCCCGGTGCTGGTCGACGTTCCCAAGGATGTGCTCAACGCACACCTGACATGGAAGGAACCCGGCGAGCTCAACCTGCCGGGCTACAAGCCGACGGTCGAAGGCCATCCGCGGCGAGTGAAGGAAGCGATCGAGATGATCGCCAAGGCCAAGCGCCCAGTGCTGTACGTGGGCGGTGGGATCATCAAGGCCAACGCCGCCCCGGCCCTGCGGCAGCTGGCGGAAGCCACCCAGGTGCCGGTGGTCACCACCCTCATGGGAAGAGGCGGGTTCCCCGACGATCATCCACTTGCCCTGGGCATGCCGGGCATGCACGGCACCTACACCGCCATCACCGCCATCCAGAAGTCCGACCTGTTGGTGGCGGTCGGGGTCAGGTTCGACGACAGGGTGACCGGCAACCCCGCCACCTTCGCCCCTCACGCAAAAGTGATCCACGTCGACGTCGACCCGGCCGAGATCGGCAAGGTCAGGCGGGCGGACGTGCCCATCGTCGGCGATGCCCGCCGGGTGCTCGAGCAGCTGATCGCAGCATGGGGCGAACGCGAGGCCCCAGACCGCGAGGCATGGCAGACGACCCTGCGACAGTGGCAGGAGCAGCATCCGCTTGCCTATGACCAGCCCGTCGACGGCAAGATCAAGGCCCAATACGTCATAGAGGAGCTGCACAAGCTGACCGGGGGTGACGCCGTACTGGTGTCGGGCGTTGGCCAGCATCAGATGTGGGCATCGCAGTTCTGGAAGTTCGATCGTCCGCGCCGTTGGATCAACTCGGGAGGCCTGGGGACCATGGGGTTCGCCGTCCCGGCCGCGGTGGGGGCGAAGGCGGGAGTGCCGGACGACCTGGTTTTCGCCATCGATGGCGACGGCTGCTTCCAGATGACTTTCCAGGAGATGATCACTGCGGCCGCCGAGCACTTCCCGATCAAGGTGGCGGTGATCAACAACGGGTCGCATGGAATGGTCACCCAGTGGCAGCGGCTGTTCTATGGCGGCCGCCTCTCGGCGAGCCAGTTCCCCGACATCGTTGACTACCCCAAGCTGGCCGAAGCGATGGGGTGCGCCGGGCTACGTTGCGAGACCCCGGCAGAGGTCGGGCCAACTCTCGAGAAGGCGCTCTCGATCGACGACCGCCCTGTGGTGATAGACGTGGTGGTCGATCCGGAGGAAATGGTGTTCCCGATGGTGCCGGCGGGAGGCACCAACGACGAGGTCTTCCTCGGTCCGACCGAGAAGAAGATCAGCCCTGCCTCGGACCTGCCATGAATCATCTGCTGTCGGTTCTGGTAGAGGACAAGCCCGGGGTATTGGCGAGGATCTCCTCGTTGCTGGCCAGGCGCGGCTTCAACATCCACTCGCTGGCCGTGGGGCCGTCGCACGAGGTCGGGATGTCGCGGATGACGGTGGTGGTGGAGGCGCCAGAGCTCGAGCAGGTGAAGAAGCAGCTCCACAAGCTGGTCAACGTGGTGCGCATCTCGGAGTTCGAGCCGGATCAGTCGATCGAGCGGGAGATCATGCTCGTGCGGGTCGCCTCCCCCCCAGGTCGCCGAAGCGAGATCCTCGAGATCGCCACCGTCTTCAAGGCGGTGGCGGTCGATGTCGGCCACACCTCAATCGCGTTCCAGATCGCCGGCGAGCCGGAGAAGGTCAACGACTTTCTCGATCTAGTACGGCCTTACGGGCTGGTGGAGATGGTGAAGTCGGGGCGAGTGGCCCTGGCCAAGGAACCGAAGTCAAAGGCTCGCCTACGAGCGGTGAAGTGAGGAGCTGGGATGCAAGAGCACTTGCGAATTGATATGGGCTCACGGCCGCTCAGCGTGGTGGTGAGGTAGGAGATGGCAAGGGTTTTCTATGAGGCCGACTGCGATCCCGCGGTGATCAAGGGGCGCAAGGTGGCGATCATCGGATTTGGCAGCCAGGGCCATGCTCACGCCCTCAATCTCTCCGAATCCGGGGTGGAGGTGCGAGTAGGACTGCGGGCCGACTCGAAGTCCAAGCCTGCAGCGGAGGCGGCGGGGCTGACGGTCACCTCACCCGACGGGGCGGCAGCCTGGGCTGACGTTGTGATGATGCTGGTCCCCGACCAGCACATGGGGGGTGTCTACGAGCGGGACATCGCCGGCGGCCTCGAGGCCGGCGATGCGCTGATGTTCGCTCACGGCTTCAACATCCACTTCGGTGTGATCAAACCGCCCGATGAGGTCGACGTATTGATGGTGGCCCCGAAGGGACCGGGTCACCTGGTGCGCCGGACATACAGCCAGGGGTCCGGGGTCCCGTGCCTGCTGGCTGTGGAGATGGATGCCACGGGTGGTGCGCATGCCCTGGGGCTGTCCTACGCATGGGGCATCGGTGGAGCACGGGCCGGAGTGCTCCAAACCACCTTCAAGGAGGAGACCGAAACCGATCTCTTCGGCGAGCAGGTCATCCTCTGCGGGGGGGTGGCCTCGCTCATCAAGGCGTCTTTCGAGACACTGGTCGAGGCCGGATATCAGCCCGAGTCGGCCTACTTCGAGACCCTGCACGAACTGAAGCTCATCGTCGACCTGCTGTACGAGGGCGGCATGTCCTGGATGCGCTACTCCGTGTCGGACACCGCCGAGTACGGGGACTACACCCGCGGTCCTCGGATCGTCAACGAAGCGACCCGGGAGGAGATGAAGCGAATCCTCGGCGAAATCCAGTCGGGGGCGTTCGCCTCCGAGTGGCTCGCACAGGCCAGGGAGGGAGCGCCCTACCTCCTCGAGCAGCGGCGGGCCGACCAAGGACACCAGATCGAACAGGTAGGCAAGAGCCTCAGGGAAATGATGCCTTTCCTCGAACCCAAGGTCGTGCCGGGCGCGGGAGGCACCTCATGAATACTCAAGTCATCTGCCCAGAGGAACAGCCTTTCCTCGAACCCAAGGCCGTGCCCGGCGCAGGAGGCCCTTGATGAACGAACGCGTGCTGATCTTCGACACGACATTGCGCGATGGTGAGCAGGCGCCCGGGATCGCCCTCACCCCGGACGAGAAGGTGGCGATCGCCCATCAGCTGGCCCGGCTCAAGGTCGACATACTCGAGGCGGGCTTCGCCGCCTCATCGCCTGGCGACTTCGAAGCCGTCTCGCGCATCGCCCAGGACGTGAAAGGCCCTGTGATCGCCTCGCTGGCGCGGGCCCATCCTGACGACATCGATCGGGCCTGGGATGCCCTCCGCCATGCCGAGAGAGCGCGGATACACATCTTCATGTCCACCTCGAACATCCACATGGAGAAGATGCTGCGGATGAGCCCGGCCGAGGTGCTGCAGGCGTCGGTGGAAGCTGTGCGCAGGGCCAAGCGGTACACGGATGACATCGAGTTCTCGCCGCAGGACGCCACCAGGACCGATCCCGACTTCCTGATCGAGGTCAGTCGGGCGGTGGTCGAGGCGGGAGTGACCACCATCAACGTCCCCGACACGGTGGGATACGCGACCCCGACCGACTACACCGAGTTGCTGCGGTCGGTCTACAACAACGTGAAAGGAGATCGTGACGACGTCGTGGTCTCCACCCATTGCCACAACGACCTGGGGCTTGCCGTCGCCAACTCGCTGGCCGCCATATCGGCCGGCGCCCGCCAGATCGAAGGCGCCATCAACGGGATCGGCGAGCGGGCCGGGAACGCCTCCATCGAGGAGATCGTCATGGCCCTCCGCACCAGGGCCGACACCTTCGGGGTCGAGATCGGCACCGACACAACCCAGCTCTTCGAGACCTCGCGGTTGGTCTCCCGACTGACCGGCTACCCGGTTCAGTTCAACAAGGCGGTGGTTGGGCGCAACGCCTTCGCCCACGAATCGGGGATCCATCAACACGGGATCCTGCGGGACAAGGAGACCTACGAGATCATGGACGCCGCCTCAGTGGGCCAGACCGGGGGCCAGATCATCCTCGGCAAGCACTCGGGTCGGGCCGGGTTCGCCGATGCTCTATCCCGCCTCGGCATCTCCCTGGAAGAGGAAGAGTTCGGCCGCGCCTTCGAGCGCTTCAAGCAGTTGTCCGACCGCAAGGTGCAGATCGGCGAGGAGGAGATCCGAGCCATCGTCGCCGACCAGACCGGTTCCGACGGCGAGAAGGTCCACCTGTTGGGGATCAATGTCGCCGGAGGGAGCGAGGTCACCCCTACCGCCACGGTCAGGGTTCTCAAGGACGGGAGCGAGCAAGAGTTCATAGGCGAGGGAGACGGCATGGTGCACGCCACCTTCGCCGCGCTCCGTCGAGCGTTCTCGATCGAGGCCAAGCTGGTCGACTATCGGGTCGTGCCGGTCACCTCCGGAGCGGACGCCATGGCTGAGATCAACGTCGTATTGCGCATCGATGACCGCACGTACGCGGGCCACAGCGTCAACACCGACGTGGTCGAAGGCTCGGCGGAGGCTTTCGTCGCCGCCCTCAACAAGGCGATGTAGCAACCCGATACCTAATCTGCACCGCGATCGCATGCGTGGAGTCAGGGCATTAGTCCAGCCGCCGGTCTGATCACCGTTTTCTTCCTGATCCTGCTCACCGCCTTCTTCGTCGCGGGCGAATTCGGCCTGGTGGCGGTCGACCGCAGCCGGGTGCGGCGCCTGGCCGACGAGGGCGACCGGAGGGCAGCGGCGGTCGATCGCTCGCTCAGCCGGCTGAGCTTCGAGCTGTCGGGGGCCCAACTCGGCATCACCGCCACCTCCCTGCTGACCGGCGCCATCGCCGAGCCCGCTCTGGCCGGGCTGATCGAGCCCGCCCTGGGCTTCATCTCTCCCGAGAATCGCTCTCAGGTGTCGGTAGGTCTGGCCCTGGCCATCGCCACCCTCGCCTCGATGCTGCTGGGCGAACTGGTGCCGAAGAACTTCGCCATCGCCAGGCCCTATGGGACCGCGGTCGCCATCGGCATCCCGATGAGCTGGATCAATCGGCTGCTGCGTCCCGTCATCAGGATTCTCAACCGATCGGCCAACTGGACCGTTCGCCGGTTCCGGATCGAGCCGCGGGAGGAACTGGAGGGAGTCCGCTCGCTGGAGGAGCTCGAGCTGATGATTCGTTCCTCAGGCAAGGGGGGCGAGCTCGACGATGCCGAGCTCTCGCTGCTGACCCGGGCTATCTCCTTCACCGAGAAGGTTGCGGCCGATGTCATGGTGCCGAGGACCGCCATCGTTGGTCTCTCCCGCCACGACTCGGTGGCAGAGCTGCGCCGCTTGGTTCGGGACACCGGGCACTCGCGCTTCCCGGTCTATGACGAGGACCTCGACGCCATTGTCGGGCTTGCCCACGTCAAGGACAGCTTCAAGGTGCCTGTCGAGCGCCGATCCATCACCCCGGTCGAGGAGATCGCCAGCCCGGCCCTCACCATCCCCGACTCGCGCCCGCTCGATGACCTGCTGGTGGAGATGCAGCGCCGCGGAAAGACGATGGCGGTGGTGGTCGACGAGTACGGAGGCACCGCCGGGCTGGCCACGATCGAGGACCTACTCGAGGAGATCCTCGGGGAGATCGCCGACGAGCACGACCCGGCCGCGGAAACCCCTGCGGCGGACGGAGGTCCAGGCCAAGAGGTGTCGGGCCTGATCAATCGGGTCGACCTCGAATCGCAGATCGGCTTCGAGATGCCGGAAGGCCGCTACGAGACACTGGGCGGCTACCTCACCGCCCGACTGGGCAGGTTCCCGAGCGAAGGGGACACGGTCGAGGCGGAGGGCTGGACGTTCGAGATCATCGAAATGGACGGACGGAGGGTCGATCGGGTCCGGGTGGTCCCGCCCTCTGAGGGCGGCGGGCGTTGAACGCCTCGGCTCTGCTGTGGATGGTGGTCCTGCTGCTGGCCAACGGGTTCTTCGTGGCAGCGGAGTTCGCCTTCACCGCCTCCCGGGCCGAGGTCCTGGAGGACCGCAAGAGCCGACGGGCCGGTGTCGCAGTCGGTTTGGTCGAGCGGCTGTCAGACACCCTGGCCGGAGCGCAGCTGGGGATCACCATCGCCTCTCTGCTGTTGGGCTTTGTGGCCGAGCCGGCAGTGGCCCACGTGCTCGAGGCGGCCATGGGCTGGGCGCCGATCCCGCCTGGGGTGGCTCGCAGCATCTCACTGGTCCTCGCTCTGCTGGTGGTCGTTTTCCTCCACATGGTCATCGGCGAGATGGCCCCCAAGAACATCGCCATCACCCAACCCGAGCGGCTGGCAGTGATCCTGTCCGTTCCCTTCCGGGCCTACATGACCGTGTTCCGTCCAGTGATTTTCGTGCTCAACTGGCTGGCCAACGGGATCCTGAGAGTCTTCGGCGTCAAGCCTCGTGACAAGCTGGAGACCACCCGGACCGCCTCCGATCTCGCCCATGTGATCGCCGCCGGGCGTGAGGAGGGCGTGATCGAGGAGTTCGCCCACCGCCTGCTCACCGGGGCGATCGTGTTCTCCGAGCGTGCAGCCTCCGAGGTGATGGTGCCTCGCCCCGACATCGTCGCTCTCCCCCTCACCTCCTCCCCCGCCCGGATCGAGAAGGAGGTGGTCGAGCGAGGGCTGTCCCGGATCCCGTTGTTCGACGCGGACGTCGACCATGTGGCCGGCTTCGTGCACGTCAAGGACCTGCTGGCGGTACCGGAGGAGCGCTACCAAGAGCCGCTCGATCCCACTCGCATCCGCCCGCTGGCGGTGGTGCCGGAGTCGGCTTCGATCAGGCCGGTGCTGGAGGAGATGCAGCGCTCGGGTCGGCACCTGGCGCTGGTGGTCGACGAGCACGGAGGCACGGCCGGGTTGGTCAGCCTCGAGGACATCGCCGAGGAGTTGGTGGGTGACATCCGGGACGAGCACGATCGCGATCAGGTCGGGGTCGTAGTCCTGGGTGACGGCCGCTACCTGGTGGCCGGCGGCACCAGACCCGACCAGCTTGATGACGCGGCGGGAGTAGACCTGCCGGAAGGCGAATTCGAGACGGTCGGCGGCTTCGTGATGGAACAGCTCGGCCGCATTCCCCGCCGTGGCGACCGGGTGGAGGGCCAAGGCTGGGTGATGCGGGTGAAGCGGATGGACGGCCGGCGGATCGCCGAGTTGGAGCTGACGACCAGGTGAGTCGGGGTCTCAGTCTTTGAGTCCCACGACTCGAGGCAGAGGCTCGAGACTCTGGGCTCCGGGCTCCGGCCTCCGGACTTGTTTTACCCTGTCCTGATGGCCAAGCAATACGACTCCCCGCCCGACCTGACCATCGACCTCGCCAAGAGCTATAAGGCGACCCTTGCCACCAATCACGGCGACATCGAGATCCAACTCGAGCCGGAGCGCTCCCCGCTCACGGTCAACAACTTCATCTTTCTGGCCAATGAGGGCTTCTACGACGGAGTCATCTTCCATCGGATCGTCCCCGGCTTCGTGATCCAAGGAGGCGATCCCACCGGCAGCGGTCGGGGTGGGCCCGGATACAAGTTCAGAGACGAGCTGGAAGGGGAAGGCTCGTACAAGCGGGGAGTGGTGGCAATGGCCAACGCCGGGCCCAACACCAACGGAAGCCAGTTCTTCATCTGCCTCACCGACGTCAAGCTGCCCCACCAATACACGATCTTCGGATCTGTCACCTCGGGGCTCGAGGCAGTGGATTCGATCGCCGCCGTGCCGACCGACTCTCAGGATCGCCCCAAGACCGACGCGGTGATCTCTGGAATCTCTGTGGCAGAGAGCTGAGCGGGCGAGGCGAAGTGGCTGGCGGGCCGGTCCGCAAGAAGAGCCTCGATCAGCCGGACGACTCCATAGTCCTTCCGGGGATCGAGGAGCACTGGGTCGATCTGGCCGGATACACCGTCGGCCGCACGGTTCAGGCACCGGGCTGGAGTTGGTCGCGTGACCTGGCTCCACTGGTCGGATTGGACTGGTGCGAGGTCCACCACATCGGCGTGGTCGTGTCAGGGCGCTGGGGTTTTCGTCTGCGCGACGGGTCGGCCTTCGAGATGGGACCGGGCGATGTCTACGACTGCCCGCCGGGACACGACGGCTACACCATCGGAGACGAGCCATGCGAGATGATCGAGTGGTCCGGGCTTCGGGCCTTCGCCGAGTCCTACGGTGGATCCAGTCGGAGAGCCCTCCTCACCATCGCCTTCACGGATCTGGTCGGCTCCACCCGGGCGGTGGCGAACCTCGGCGATCTCGTCTGGGCCGAGCGGTTGCGCGATCACCTCGCCAAGGCAGATGCCGGGCTGGAGCGGACCGGCGGTCGACAGCTGAAGACCACTGGTGACGGCCTGCTGGCCGTGTTCGACAGCCCGGCCCAAGCTCTTCTGTGGGCGACCGCCTTCGTGACTCAGGCCCGGGCTGACGACATGCCCACCCGGGTTGGCATCCACACCGGTGAGGTGGAGACCATCTCCGACGAGGTCCATGGACTGGCAGTGCACGAAGCGGCACGGGTGATGCAGCAGGCGGACGCGTACGAAGTTTTGGTGTCCGAGATCACACAGGCACTCACGCTGTCGTCCGGATTCACCTTCGAGGACGCCGGCGTCTTCGAGCTGAAAGGCCTCGATGGGAAGCGCCGGCTGTTCCGGCTCACAGGACGGGAGCGCACCGGGCACCATTTGCCGACCTCATAGACTCTGTTCGATGACCCATCGCTTGGCCTTGATCCCCGGCGATGGCGTGGGGCCGGAGGTGATCGAGCAGGCCCTGAAGGTGGAGGAGGCCGTCTCCCGTTCGCACCGGATCGATTTTCAGCTGACGGAGTTCGACCTGGGTGCCAAGCATTACCTCGCCACGGGTGAGACGCTCACCGACGAGGACTTGGGCCGCCTGGCTCAGCACGACGCCATCCTGCTGGGGGCGGTGGGCTCGCCTTCGGTCGCTCCCGGCATCCTCGAGCGCGGGCTGCTGCTCCGGCTGCGGTTCGACCTCGACCTCTACGTGAACCTTCGGCCGGTGAAGCTCTACCCGGGAGTCACGTCGCCCATCCTCGGCCTCACTCCAGAGCGGTGCAATCTCGAGGTGGTCCGCGAGAACACTGAAGGGCTGTATGTGGGAGCGGGACGCGAGGCGGCCATGGGGACGGCGGACGAGGTGGCGATCCAGGAGTCGGTGAACACCAGGCGCGGGGTCGAGCGCGTCGTCCGATATGCCTTCGGGCGGGCGATGTTGCGGAGGCGACGATTGACGCTTTGTCACAAGACCAACGTCCTCAACTACGCCGGTGATCTCTGGATGCGCACCTTCGGCGAGGTGGCCTCGGAGTTCCCGGAGGTGACCACCGACTACGTGCACGTCGATGCCGCCTGCCTCTACCTGATCAACTCACCCGAGCGGTTCGACGTCATCGTGACCGACAACATGTTCGGTGACATCCTCACCGACCTCGGGGCTGCCATCCAGGGCGGGCTCGGGCTGGCGGCGTCGGCCAATCTCAACCCATTGAGGGAACACCCATCCATGTTCGAACCGGTGCACGGTTCCGCTCCTGACATCGCCGGCAAGGACCTGGCCAATCCGATCGGCGCCATCCTCTCCTTCGGCCTCTGCCTCGATCACCTTGGTGAGGAAGCAGCCGCCGAGGCGGTCGAGGCAGCGGCAGCCTCCCTGTTGGAAGAACGCGGAGCTCAGGGCACGACCGGCATGACGACCTCCCAGGTCGGCGAGGAGGTCGCCGGCCGGGTCGCCTGACCTCTTGCTGGTCAGTCGAGGGTCGGGGGCTTCACCGAGGGACGGGGCCCGAAATCGGGGAGCAGTGGCTCCCTCGCCTTGATGATCTTCATCAGTTCCCGCACCCCGGCAGTCAGCTGCGGGTCACGGTCGGCCCCGTAGTCCTGGGGCCTGATTACGACCTCGAGGTCGGGATCGGTCCCGTAGTTCTCCACCCCGTAGCCGACATCGGTGAACCAGGTTCCGTACTCGGGCTGGGTGGTGATCGTCCCGTCGACCAGGGAGAGCTGGGGCCAGATCCCCACCACTCCTCCCCAGGTCCTGGTGCCGATGAGCGGCCCGAGCCCGGCCAGCTTGTATGTGTGCGAGAAGATGTCTCCATCCGAGCCGCTGAGCTCATTGGTGATGCAGACCATCGCCCCGGTCGGCGAGTCGTCCGGTATCGAAGTCGGAGCACTCCACCTGGTGACGCCATAGCCGACTCGCTTGCGTACCAGCCTCGACAGCAGCAGTTGGGAGACGTTGCCGCCCCCGTTGAACCGGACGTCGATCACCAGGCCGTCCTTGTCGACCTCGGCGTGCCAGTAACGCTGAAACTCCGAATAGCCGAACGGCCCCATGTCGGGGATGTGGAGGTAGCCGGCTCGTCCTTTCGAAAGCTCCGACACACGGCGCCGGTTGCCCTCGACCCAGTCGCGATAGCGGAGGGGGAACTCGTCCCCGATCGGGGTTACCGCCACCCGCCAGGTCTTCCGGCCCCGACCAAGCTTGACTTCAACCGCTCCTCCGGCCTTGTCGACCAGGCGCGAGGCGGGCGAGGTCTTGGCGTCCAGCGGCCTGCCGTCGACTTCCAGCAGGCGGTCGCCCACCCGGCCGTCGACTCCGGGGAGAGTCAAGGGAGACGAGGCCTTGTTATCCCACGAGTCTCCCTGCGGAATCCCGGCGATCCTCCAGCTCCCCCGGTCAAAGGCCAGATCGGCCCCAAGGTGTCCCTGCGACCACGACGGCTCCTGGCGATAGTCGCCCCCCAGCTCGTATGCGTGGGAGGTTCCAAGCTCGCCCTGCATCTCCCACAGGAGGTCGGAGAACTCGGCGCGGGTCGCAACCCGATCGACCAGATGGAGATAGCGGTCGTGAATCTCCCGCCAGTCCACCCCACCCATGTCCTCCCACCAGAAGTAGTCCCGCTGGAGCCGCCAGGCCTCGGTGAACATCTGCTTCCACTCGAGGTGTGGCACCACCTCCACCCGCAGTCGCTCGAGGTCGACCCAGCCGCTCTCCCTGCCTGGCTTGTCGGGGGCGCTCTTGTCCTCCTTCCAACCACTCGGCACCACCCGGAGCCGCTTCCCCGCTCTCAACAACAAGACCTTCCCATCGGCGGTGGCGGCGATGTCGCTGACTCCCTCCGCCACCGGCTCGACCTTGTCGGTCGCGTAGTCCCACGCTTCGATCCGGCCCTGGGGGTCGTCGCGGTCGGACCACGAAGTCCCCAGGCTCCCTGCGATCTCGTGGTTGACAAACAGTGCACGTCCGGAGGCAGCCACGATTCGCGAGTGCCTTCCAGGAGGCACCGGGAATGCCTGGATACGCCGCTCGATGCCTTCCAGCTCGATCTCGAGCGGGTCGGGCTCGGCCGGCTTGCCCTTCTCCTGGCCGCCGGGCCCCTTGCCGTCGTTGGGGGGCATGCCCGGCGCCCGCGGAGCGCGCAGGCCGGGGGCGAAGGGGGTAGGCACGTCCTCTCGCAACGGGATCAGCATCGGCACAGTGCCGCGGGGGAAGCCGTAGTCGAAGAAGAACACATCCCCCACCGGGTCATAGACCCGGGCCGAGAGGAACAGGAGGTAGCGGCCCTCGGGATCGAAGCTTGGCCCGTAGTCGACGAAGTCGGGTCGGCCGATCTGGTGCGAGCGCCCGTTGCGGGTGTCGTAGAGGAAGAGGTTGCGGGTGTTGCGGGTGACGGCGGCGCTGTACGCCAGCCAGCGGCCGTCCCGAGACCATGCGGTCCCGGCGATCCAGCTGTGCGGGCTGTGGTGGATGACCCGATGAGTGCGCCGACCAAGGTCGAGCAGCAACAGCTCATGGCGGTGGTTGGTCAGCGCCAGCCTGTCCCGTCCGGCCGGCGCAGGGTCGATGCTGCGCAACGATCCAAGGTCGCGGCGGATGTATACGGGCTCGGCCGAGCCATCGACGGTCCTCACCACGAGGCCCTCTTCACCTTCCTCGTCGGTGACCGCGATGGTTCGCTTGCCGTCCGGCAACCAGGTGAGCAGACGCTGGCGGTGGGTGGACACCTCCCCATGGCGGCGGGGAGCCCCCTCCCACAGAGGCATCGTGTAGGCGCCGCCCCGCACCGTCAGCGCCAGGCTGTGCCCTTCCGGATGGAGGTCGACGCTCTCGAGGTAACGGGCTGGAGGCGCGAACTTGCGGTTGAGCTGGGAGCGGGCCGAAGGCGTATCCACCTCCAGTCGCCTGGACTCCCCTGCCGCCGGGTCGAAAAGCCACAGGTCACCGCCAGTGTGATAGACGATCCGCCTGCCGTCGCTGGCGGCGAAGCGGGCGTAGAAGTCGCGATGGTGGGTATGGCGGGTCAGCCCCCGACCGGTGGGGGTGACCGAGTAGATGTTCCCAACCCCCTCATGGTCGGACAGGAAGTAGATGCGCCCGCCCACCCATCTGGGCAGGGCCACGTTGCCATGGAGCCTGATCAGCTCGACGAACCCGCCGTCTCCCCGGCGGTCGACCCACAAGCTCCCGGCCAGGCCACCCCGGTATCGCTTCCAACGGGCGGGGTCGAACGCGTTCCGCCCGATGACCACCCCCGGTCCCCGCGGCTGGAACGAGACCGAGCGGGCCGGCCCCCAGGAGAGAGGGCGGGGTTGGCTGCCGTCGACCGGGACCGACCAGAGGTGGGCCCATCCCATGAACGGCTGGTGATAGTCGGTGGACACGATGACGTTGGTCCCGGCCCGGTCCCATCCCACCGTGCGGCTGATGGAACCGAAGTAGCTGAGGCGACGGGAGGGCCCGCCGCCGGCATCCATCAGATGCACGTCCAGCTTGCCCTCATCCCGGCTGATGAACGCCAGTTGCTTTCCGTCAGGTGAGTGGACCGGGTGGGACTGCGATCCCGGGTTGGCAGTGAGCCTGGTGGCGACCCCTCCCGAGGCGTCGACCGACCACAGATCGTCCTCACACACGAAAACGATCTGGTCGCCGTGGATCGATGGATGCCGGTAATAGCCGCGGGTCGGCAAGAATGTCCTCTCGGGCGGGGGCCGCGATCCTATGCGGGCGTGGTCAGCCTCCGATCAACCCCTCGGTGGTCAGCCAGTCGGTGGCGATGGCAGCCGCATCCTCATGATCGATGTCGAACCGGCGGTTCAACTCGGTCAGCTCCTCGGTCGACATGGCCGCGCTCACCGCATCGACCAAATCTCGGAACTCGGCGCCGTAGGCGTCTGCCACCTCGGTGGTCATGACCGGGATCACATTGTCGGCCGCCAGCATTCCCTTGTCATCCTCCAACCTCACCCAACCCTTGTCGGCAATGGTGCTGCTGGTCGAGAAGAGGATCCCCACGTCGATGTCGCCTGATTCGAGTGCGGCAACCGTGAGCGGGCCTCCCCCGTCCAAGGCAACGAACCCTTCACTCAGATCCAGCCCGTAGACCGACTGGAGGCCGGGGAGGCAGAAGGCATTGGTAGGGCAGTCGGGCACCCCGCCCAGAATGAAGTCGGATCCCTTCTCCGCCAGGTCCGACAGGTTCGCCAGACCGACCGCGCTGGCGGTGTCTCCGGTGACCACGAACGAATTGGTGTCGACTGCAGGTGCGGGATCGAAGGCCGTCAGGTCTTTTGCCTCGAGCTCGCCGCGCAGCAGTTCGCTCGTCTCTTGGGCATCGCTGGTGGCCTGACCGGCGAAGCCATTGAGGAACTCGAGCATCGACGCCGCGTACTCGGGCGTGAAATTGATGTCTCCCGACTCGAACGACGAGATCACCAGGTCCCGGAAGCCGCCCAGCTGCTGGACCGATGCTGTGTAGCCGGCATCAGCCAGGGCTTGACGGTAGATCTCGGCGAGGATCGAGCTCTCTCCGAAGTTCTGGGCGCCGATGACGACATCGGGCCCTTCGTTGGTGCCACCTCCCGATCCGCAGGCGGCCAGGATCGCCGCCGCCAGGATCGCCCCGATGGCACCCCTGCGGGTGGAAGTCCGCATGGGTCACTCCTTCCTGATGGAAGAACGCGGCCGAAGTGGCCGCATTCACCGCTCAACTTAACCGGCTCGCCCCTGGTGGCTGGAGGCCGATGGCTGGGGGCCGGGCGTCTGGCTCACCCGTGCCCGATGGCGGTGGCGAGCTCCCCCCGATCACGATGGGTCGCTCCCGGTGGCAGGACCAGTCGCTCGGTGGCCGAGAACCCCAGATCGGTCGCCACTGCCAGCAGCGCCACCAACAATCCTCCCAGCAGCACCAGGACGTCGTTTCCCTGGGCGAAGCCATCCACCACGTACCGGCCCAGCCCTCCCCAGCCAACGATCGCTCCCAGGGTGGCGGTGGCGACCACCTGGACGCTGGCGATCCTGATCGCAGTCCATATCACCGGCATCCCCAGCGGGAGCTCGGTCCCGGTCATCACCTGGCGGCCGGTGAAGCCCATTCCCTCCGCAGCTTCCACCACTGCCGGATCGACCTGGCGAACGGCGGTGTAGGTGTTGGTGAAGATCGGGGGCATCGCCAGCACCACCATCGCGATCAGGGTCGGCCAGAACCCGAGGCCCAGCCCGAGTGCGAGGCACAGAGGAAGGGCCAAAGCGATGACGCCGAAGGTGGGGACCGCCCGGCCGACATTGACGAGGCCGACCGCAAGCACCGAGCCCTTCCGCCGATGGGCGAGGACCATGGCCGGGGGGAGAGCGAGGATGACGGCCAGCACCACCGCCAGCACCGAGAGCCCGATGTGCTCCGACAACCTGGCGATGATCCCGTCCTGACCCGTCCACGAGTTGGGATCGGCCAGATAGGCAATGAGATCGCTGAACACTCCGCTCATCGCACGGTCGCCCTGTCCACCCATGGCGCCAGCCGTCGCTCGGCCAGCACGAAGGCACTGTCGACGAGCAATGCCAGCGCCACCGTCACGACCGTTCCCACCAGGATCTCGGTTGTGAAGGCGCGCTGCAGTCCCCGCAGGATGAAGACCCCCAGACCACCCCGTCCGATGAGAGCGGTGACCGTCACGAGCCCGATCGTGGTCACCGCCGCCACCCTCAGGCCCGAGATCACCACCGGGACCGCCAGGGGCAGCCGGAGTCGCCAGAGCACCTCTCGGTCGGAGAAGCCCATCCCCAGGCCTGCCTCCACCACCGACGGCGGGGTCCCCTGTAGGCCGGTCACGATGTTGCGAATCAGGATCAACAGCGTGTACGAGACCAGCCCGATCTCGGCTGTCAGAAGCGACAGCCCGGTGAATGGCACCAGAAGGGCGAAGAGGGCAATGCTGGGAATCGTGTAGAGGATGCCGGCAGTCCAGGTGATCGGGCCGTACGAGCGGGGCCTGGCCCAGGCCAGCCAGGCGAGCAGCATCGAGAGTGCGAACCCGACGACGAGGGCGATGACGGTGAGCAGCACGTGCTCCCCAGTCCTGGCCGCGATCTCTCCGAGGTGGGACCCGATCCAAGCCCAGTCGATCACGGCCGGCCCCGCCTCAGCCTGCCAGCGCCCGGCCGATGGCAGCGGCGTCGATGATCCCCAGGTAGCGGCCGCCTTCCTCGACTACCGCCACCTGGGTGTGGGAGGTGAGGATCACGTCGAGGGCCCGGCGCAGCGTGTCGGACGGGGCCACCGAGGCACGGAACCCATGCGGCTCGTCGGCGAGGTCCGCGCCCCACTTCCAGCCGAGGAGCCTGCCGTCCTCCACCACCACCACCCAGTCGGTCCCGTACCGGTCCATTGCTTGTCCTGCTGCCGAGGGCCCGTCGCCGGGCCCCACCACCGGGCCCTTCTCGAGATCGATCTCCTCGACGGTGAGAAGGGAGAGGCGGCGGAGGCCGCGCTCACGGCCCAGAAACGACTCGACGAAAGGTGTGGCAGGGTTGGCCAGGATCTCGGCGGGAGTGCCGAGTTGCTCGATCTTCCCACCGAGGTTGAGGACGGCCATCCTGTCAGCGAGCAGGATTGCCTCGTCGAGGTCGTGGGTCACGAACACGATGGTCTTCCTGAGCCGCCGCTGCAGGCTCACCAGTTCCTCCTGCAGGCGCTGGCGCACGATCGGGTCGACAGCTGCGAACGGCTCGTCCATCAACAGGACCGGAGGGTCGGCTGCCAATGCCCTGGCAACTCCCACCCGCTGCTGCTGTCCACCCGACAGCTGAGCCGGGTACCTGCCCAGTAGCTCCGGGTCGAGGCCCACCAACTTGGCCAGCTCGGCCACCCTCCGCTTCACCGCGCCCTCCTCCCAGCCCAGCAGCTCGGGGACCGTGGCGATGTTCTCTCCGACCGTGCGGTGCGGGAATAGGCCGACCTGCTGGATCACGTACCCGATCCCTCGCCGGAGGACATGAGGAGGGGTTGTGAGGGCGTCGGTCCCCTCGATCCAGATGCGTCCCGAGGTGGGCTCGATGATCCGGTTGATCATCTTGAGGGTGGTGGTCTTGCCACACCCGGACGGGCCGACCAGCACCATCACCTCTCCTGCCCGTATCTCGAGGGACAGGGACTCGACCGCGGGGTGGGCGGAGCCCGGGTAGGTCTTGCAGACGTCCTCCAGCCTGATGGCAGTCGAGCTGTGGCCGGGCGCGCCCTCAGTCATCCTCCGACCTGGTCGAGGAATGCCACGAGGTCGCTCTCATACGCGCTCTGGTCGACGTTCCAGGACCTGACATGCCCGGCCCCGGCCGTCTGCCGCAGCTTGACCAGATCGGGGCGGGCCGCCGCAAAACGTTCGCTGACCGAGATAGGGACCGTGCGGTCGGCCGAACCATGGAATACCTGGGCTCGCACCGTCAGCTGTCCTGCCCGGTCGATGTAGTTCCAAGCGGACCAGTCGATGTCGAACCTCCAGGCGGATATCTGCTTGGCCACCCAGGTCAGCGTGGAGGGGACCGGCAGGCCGAGTACCGGCAATGTTCGCTGACCGGCAGCTTCGTCAACTGCTGCTTCGATGTCGATGTTGGGGGCATCGAATACCAGGCCGACGATCTCGGGAGCCGGTTCGCGATACATGTAGGAGAGGATGTGGGCGGCTCCGGTCGAGTATCCGAACAGGACCACCTTGTCGGCACCGGCTACGACCGCCATGTCGACGGCTGCCGCCACCTCCTCCCATTCGGTGAGTCCGTACTGGTATTGACGGGAAGGGTCGACGGGGAAGCCATCGTCATTGCGATAGGTGATGACGAGCTGCGGATACCCGGCTCGGGCGATGGGTTCAACCGCTCGCAGGGCCTCCTCGCGGGTGGTGCCCTTGCCGTGCACATGGACGACCCAAGTCGTCTTGTCTCCCTCCAGGCGCCAGCCGGCGAAGGTTCCCAGTGGGCTGGCGAACTCGATGTCGGTGAACGGCAGCTCCCGGGCGCTCTGCGGATCGCCTGCGTACACCCAGCCATCGAGGCGGGCAGTGAGCCCTACCTCCAGCCCCGCTCCTTCCAGCAACGACCGCGTGACCGATCCGTCCTCCGCGGTGGCGACGATCTCTCCCACCCGGCCGCGGCCGGTCCCCCAGTCCAGGCCCCAGATGCCGGGCTCTGTCAGCTCGCTGACTTCATCCGCCAGCGGACGGAGGGTGACGGTCCCGTCACCGGCCTCGGTTACCACCAGATTTCGCTCGACCGGTTCGACAGTGACATCCAGCAGGTCGTCGGCGAGAACACCGGAGAAGTACCAACCCCCCACCAGGTGGAACAAGATCAGGAGGACGACGACCGTCCAGAAGAGACCGCTCAAGAATCGGATCAAGGCACCTCCGGAGCAGTGGAGTCCGCTCCGGGGGAAATTGTGGCAGCGGCGGCCGACGACCAAAAGGCGATCACGGTCAGGCCGACCAGGCCTCCGACAAGGTTGGCGACGATGTCGAGCATGTTGTTGCCGTAATCACCCACGTTGACGTCGGGGTTCACCGCGGTGCCGGCGAACTCCGCAAGCTCGACGAACGCCCCTGCCCCCATGACCATCAGCAGGCTGGCAATCATCAGGCCGGAACGATTGGGCTCGGATCCTGCCCAGGATCGAAGGGCCACCCAGCACGCCCAAACCCCGATCGCAGACGCGGCGGCGTGAAAGATCTTGTCATACCGCATCGATCCCAGCACGGGAGTCAGATAGAGCGGGTTGCCGTCGACCAGCAGCACACCCCCCAACATGTTCCCCAACCCGACCAGAGCCAGGCCCCACAGGACCGGCAGCGGGAATCGAACCGAGCGGTGGAGCAGCCAGAACACGCCGAACAGGACGACGTTGATGATGGTGTAGAGGTTGGTCAGGGGGCTCCCGACCGCCTGCCCGTAGGCGAACAGGCCGATCGTGTAGATGGCGATGAAGCCGAGCAGCGCGCCCATGACTCAGGCGGCGTCCAAAACGAGTCCGCCGACCAGCCGACCCTCCTCATCGACCACTGGGATCGGGTCCGACCCGAACTCCGGAACCAGGATGGTTACCTCCGATAGGGCCTGGTCGAGGCGGACGCTGCGCGCCGACTCCATGACGTCGCCGACCAACGTCGAGGGTGCGGCCCCTTCCAGCGCCCTCCTGGTGACCATGCCAAGCAGGCGCCCGTTCTCGGCCACGGCGAGCATGCCCTCGCGGTGCAGCCGCAACGTGTCTGCGACCGGATGGAGGGGCCCGACGAAGACCGGATCCCCCATCCGCTGGAAGACTCGTGTCGGAGCCTCCCTCACCATGACCGCCCCAGCCGGGGCGCCGGCCCGCAGCCGCCTCCCCGGGCCGAACAGGGCGCGATCCAGGAACGAGCCGCCGGGAGCCCCCAGGACCAGGAGGGCACCGGCCGACAGGGCCCCGGCGAACCGAGACCATCCCGGCTCGGCCAACAGCTTGACCTCGATGCCAGGGACGGAACTGGCCACTTCGTTGAGGATGTCGGCGGCCCGCTCGTCAGACTCGGCTTCCGCTGCCGCCGTCGCGGTGGCGAGGGTGGCCGGCAGGTCGAGGACGTATGCAAGTCGAGCGGTGATCCTCGCCACCAGCAGAGAGTGGGGGCCACCCCCGATGGCACCAACCACGGCATCGGCCTTGTCGAGGTCCAGGTCATTGGGGACCGCCACGCTCACCAGGTCGAAACTGGTCATTCGCCGGCCGACGAGCAGCTGGGCACGCTGATCGACGCACGCCTTGGCCAAGTCACCCTCGACCCGGACGGGTTCGGCTTCGGTGAGCAGCCCGGCGAGCTCCCGACAACCCTTGCCGCGGGTCCACACCACCGAGAACCCCGGGCGCTCCTGGTTCCCCATCACCGGCCGAGCAGTGTGGCATGGCGCAGCCGTGACGCCAATGATCGGAACTGCCCAGACCAGGCGGATGGCATGATCGACCGATGCAATTCAAAGAAGCGCTCCGCCGCCGGCGCATGGTCCGCAACTACACCGAGGATCCGGTGGATTGGGCCGTCCTCGAACGCATCGCCCGGGCCGCCCTGCGGGCGCCCTCGGCCGGCTACAGCCAGGGGGTGGCGGTCGTGACGATCACCGATCAATCGGTGAAGGGCAAGATCGCCGAGCTGGCAGACGAGCCCGACTACGTGGCTGCCGGGTTCGATCCGTGGATGTCGGGCGCTCCCGCTCACATCGTCATTTGCATCAGTGAGGAGGCCTACCACCGGCGATACCAGGAGGCCGACAAGCTCACCGATGCCGGGGAGGAGATCGCATGGCCGATTCCCTACTGGTGGGTGGATGCCGGGGCTGCACTGATGCTGGTGCTGCTGGCGGCGGTCGACGAGGGCCTGGCCGCCGGGTTCTTCGGAACCCACCGCCTGCGAGGGCTGTCCGACGTGCTCGGGCTACCAGAGTCGACGGTTCCGATCGGTGTGGTGACGATCGGACACCCGGCACCGGATCGCCGCTCGGGCTCGCTGGCCCGGGGGCCAAAACCAGATCGGGAAGTCGTCCACTACGACCGGTGGGGGCAGGGCAAGCCCACGGGATGACGATCACCTCCACGGCCAACCCCCGTGTCCGCCTCGCCATCGACTTGCGCGACCGGAAGCACCGCCGGGAGTCCAATCAGTTCCTGATCGAGGGGACGGTGGAGATCGGGAAGGCCCTAGAGGCCGGAGTCGAGGTGGATCTGCTCTTCTACGACGTCACCTCTGCCTCGAACGCTGCCGTCCCACTGCTCCAACAGGCTCAGCAGGCCGGGGCGGACACACTGGCGGTCGATCGGGCGGTGGCAGATCGGATATGTGTGCGGGGTGGACCCGTGCTTGCGATCGCCCGCTGCTTCTCCCTCGCCCTCGAGCTCTTCGATCCTCCCCTACCCGAGCTGGTGCTGGCGGTGGAGCACATCGAGAAGCCGGGCAACATAGGGGCCATGCTCAGAACCGCGGCCGCGGTCGGAGCGTCTCTGCTGGTATGCGACGAGCTGACCGACGTCTTCAACCCCTCGGCCGTGCGGTCATCACTCGGCACCTTGTTCTCGGTCGCCATCGCCCAGGCCGGGGCGAGGGAGGCGCGGGGGTGGCTTCGTGAGCACTCGGTCAGACTCCTGGCTGCTGTGCCGGACGCGCCAACGCCGTTCTGGGAGGCGGACTTGGCCGGCCCGGTCGCAATCGCCATCGGGGCAGAAGACACCGGCCTCACCCCCGAAATGCGGGAGGGAGCGGAGTCGGTCTCGATCCCGATGGCTGCGGGCGTCGACTCGCTCAACGCATCGGTGGCGGCGGCAGTCTTTCTCTACGAGGCGACCAGGCAACGCCGGCTCGTGGTTTGACTCCGGCGGGGGCTTAGGCGCCGTCGACGACGTCGCGCTCGCCGAGTGGAGATCCGAGGTCGACCAGCACCGACGCCTCGACCGCGATTGCGATGCAGGCCACATCGGGCCCGGCAGCCTTGCCGGTGCCTTCGAAGACAGTGATCTCGACGGAGTCAGCGTCCTCGACCACATCCACCCGGTCGATGACCGAGCATGGCTCGACTCCCTTGAAGAAGAACACCTCCAACGTGTCGTCATCCACCACCTCCACCCGGTCGAAAGGGATGGGATGCGGGTCGACGGTGGCGCCGGGCTGGGGGACGACTTGACCACCGCCGTCGCCTCCAGGCGCGGGGGCGGGTTGCGGGGCGGCGGTGACCGGGGGCTCAGGCGAGGAAACGGTGAACAGGGAGCAGGCCGACAATGTGGTCCCGGCCACGAGCATGGCGCCCAGGCCGAGCAAGGTGCTTTTGCGCTTCATCACCGGTCTGACGGCGGGCTCGTAGCCGATGGTTCCCGATACCGTTGACCTCGAACATATGTTCGGACTAGCTTCCGGCCGATGCTCACGGCGGAAGCCGGGATCCAGCGGTCCTTCGACGAGCTTGGCACCCCGCTCTTCGACGTCACGTTTTGCGTGTTCGACCTGGAGACCACCGGGGCCTCGGCCGCCGACTGCCTCATCACCGAGATAGGTGCGGTGAAGATGCGGGGGGGCGAGGTCCTAGCCACCTTCCAGTCTTTAGTCGACCCCGGCAAGGAGATCCCGGCCTTCATCACGGTCCTGACCGGGATCACGACCGCCATGGTGGTTGAGGCCCCACCGATCGAGAAGGTGCTGCCTACTTTCCTCGAGTTCCTGGGAGATGCGGTGGTGGTCGGGCACAACATCCGGTTCGACCTCTCCTTCCTCAATGCCGCCTCCCGCCGGCTCGACTACCCCACCCCGGCGAACCGGTCGGTCGACACGGTTGCGCTGGCGCGGCGGCTGGTCAGAGCAGAGGTCCGAGACCTCACGCTGAAGACTCTGGCCAATCACTTCCGCTCCCCCACTCCCCCGATCCATCGTGCCCTGGATGACGCCCGCGCCACCGCCCACGTCTTCCACGGACTGCTCGAACGGGTCGGCAACCTCGGAGTGACCGCCCTCGAGGACCTGCTCCAGCTCCCCACCGCCCGCGGGGCTCCCCACTACCGCAAGCTGCGGCTGACCGACGGCCTCCCGTCGAAACCGGGTGTCTACCTCTTCCGGGGGCGGAACCGCGAGGTGCTCTATGTGGGAAAGGCCGCCAACCTCCGCACGAGGGTCAGGTCCTACTTCTACGGAGACGAGCGGCGCAGCATCAACGACCTCCTAACCCAGCTGGTCGAAGTTGACCATCGGGTCTGCGCCAACGCGCTCGAGGCGGAGTTGGTCGAGCTTCGCCTGATCGACGCCCATCTCCCTCGCTACAACCGACGCTCCAAGCCCCCGCGGACGACCTATTACATCCGGCTCAGCCGCGAGCCTTTCCCCCGCCTGGTACTCGGACGCGGGCCCGGCGACGGCGCGCTGCTTGGCCCGTTCCGCAGCAAGCAGCAGGGGGAACAGGTGATGAGCGCCCTTTGGGATGCGTTGCCCCTGCGGCGCTGCAAGGGTAAAGCGGGATCCAGAGGTGGTGCCTGCGCGGCATCGCAGATGGGTTTGGCACTGTGTCCCTGCGACGGCAGCCTCGACTCCGACCGCTACCGGACGGTGGTGGCCGCGCTGTTCGACGGCATCGAGCGCCGGCCCACGACCTTGCTCGATCCTTTGGCCGAGCGGATGCAGCGCCTGGCTGTGGAGCAACGGTACGAGGAGGCGGCATGGGCCCGCGATCGCCACCTGGCGCTGGCGACCGCCATCGAGCGGCGGCGGGCATGGCAGGCGCTCACCGCTGGGGGCCGAATCGTGCTCGAAGGAGTCGACGGAGACCGGATCGTCGTCGAGTCGGGGCGCCTGGTCGTCGCCCTCGCACCTGGCGAGCCGACCGGGCTTCCCCTCGACAGCCCGATCAGCCCCTCGACGCCGCTTCCGATGACGGTTGGCGAAGCGGAGGAGGCGCGCCTGATCTGGAAGTGGATGACCTCCGGCAGTGTCGTAGTGGTTGCGTGTACAGGGACGCTCTGCCTGCCTGTGACACCGGTGCCTGTGCTGCGCGCGGCATGAGCCCGAAGGGAGGCTGACAGGCACTGCGGCCGTACCATCACGGCCGTGCAGTTCATAGTGAGGCCCGGCACCGATCCGGTAGCGAAGGCCGACGCCTCCTTGCTGAAGGCGATGGGCCTGCCCTTCGGCGGGACGATCCGCGTCGGGCGAACCCACGTGCTCGTGCAGGGCGGGCAGATGACCGAGCCTTCTGCCCTGGCTCTCGGCCCCCTCGCCACCGCCAACGCAGGCACCAGCCCCGGCGCCTCGATCGAGGCCACACGGGCGGTGCTCCCCACCGCCTTTCGGGTGGTGATCGCCGGAAGCGACCTTCCCATCGACCCGAGGCATCTGCTCCGAGCCTTGCAAGGACGGCCGGTGAGCAGCGGCGACTCCATCACTCTCGAACCCGGCTACGCGGGGGGCGAAGAGGAGGCCACGCTGCGAGTAGCACAGGTGGATCCGGACGGAGCCGGGACCATCGGTGCCGCCACCGCATTCGTCTCACAACGAGATGCGGGCGCCGCCGACGTCCCGACCTCGCCCGGCAGGGCCGAAGCCCCGAGCGCCAGAGCTCCAGGACCAGCGCCGACCCAAGCCCCGAGAGAGGAACCGCCAGCTCCACCTCTGCCGACCACGGCTGATGCCCTGCTGGCAGGCCTCGACGCCGAACGCGACCTGATGTCCGGCTGGTTCCGCTTGCTGACCTCACCCGACGACCTGCCGGCCGCCTGGGGCCTCCCCCGGGTGGCGGGGGTGGTGCTCGAGGGGCCCAACGGTTGCGGGAAGACCGAGCTGGTCGCCGCGGCCGCGGCCGAGGTAGGGGTGCCGGTCAAGGAGGTCGTGATCGATCAGGTCTTCAAACCGGAGCGGCTGCTCGACCTGCTGGAGGCGGCGGTCAAGACCGTCACCACCCCGCACGTGATCTTCGTCGACCGGCTCGAAGTGGTGCTGGGCGAGGAAGGGATGGCGCCATTCCGGACCCAGGCTTCGGCAGTGTTGCGCTGGTACCTGGACGCGGTCGTGCAGCGCAAGGGCCTGGCGACGGTCCTAGGCGTGTCCACCCGCCACCACCTCGATGAGGGGATAGGCACGAGCCCCCTCCTTCCACGGACCCTATCGATTCCTCCACCGGACCTGACCAGGCGCAAGCTGCTCTTCACTGCCGCGCTGGCCAGAGTGCCGTCCGAGGAGCTCGACTTCGACAAGCTCGCCGCGCGGTCGGCCGGTTTCTCGGGCGCTGACGTGGTGGCCGCCGTGATCCACGCATCCACCCGTGTCGCGGGGGGAAACGGAAAGCTGACCACAGACACGGTGGTTTCGGCGATAGAAGGGACCACACCGTCCCTCGGCTCGGTCCCGATGGGCGAGATGCCAACGTTCGGCTTCTCGCAAGTGGCGGACCTGGCGGAGGTCAAGCAGCGGCTCACGGAGGCGGTCATCTGGCCGATCACCGATCCGGCTCGCTTCAAGGCCATCGGCATCGAGCCCCCACGCGGCCTCCTCCTGTTTGGGCCGCCGGGAACGGGCAAGACGTTTGTGGTGCGTGCGCTCGCCCATGAGGCGGGAGCCGCCTTCTTCTCGGTCAAGGGGGCGGAGCTGCTCGACAAATACGTGGGCGAGTCCGAGCGCGGTGTGAGGGAGTTGTTCTCGCGGGCAAGGTCAGCCGCACCCTCCATCATCTTCTTCGACGAGCTCGACGCGCTCGCCCCGGTGCGCGGGCGGTCGACAACCACGGTCACCGACTCGGTGGTCGCTGCCCTCCTCACCGAACTCGACGGTGTCGCAGAGCGAGGAGACGTCTCGGTGATCGGAGCCACCAACCGCCGCGACCTGGTGGATCCTGCTCTGCTCCGGGCCGGCCGGTTCGAGATCCAGATCGAGCTCGGCCTGCCTGATGCGGCAGCCCGCCGGGCCCTGCTCGATGTATCGGACGTCCCCTTCGCCGAGGACGTCGACCTCGACCGCCTCGCGGACGAGACCGATGGCATGTCCTTTGCCGACCTGTCGGGGCTGTTGCGCGAGGCCGCGCTCGAAGCCTTGCGCGGGGATCTGGAGGCGAGGCAGGTGGGATCAGCTCAGCTCGCGGCCGCTTTGGGAAGATGGCGGGCCGGTCGCCAATGAGCGCAACATGAGCGAGAGCCTCCTCGAGCTCGATGAGGTGGCGGCCAGGGCCGGCGCGACCCCGATCCTGACGTCGGTGAGCTTGACAGTCGACCCCGGGCAATGCGTGGGCGTCATCGGCCCCAACGGGGCAGGAAAGACCACCTTGCTCAGGATCGCGGCAACCCTCCGCCGCCCCACCTCGGGACGAGTCGTAGTGCTGGGCGCGATGGCCGGGACCAACCAGGTCTATCCGATTCGACCGCAAGTGGGCATGGCCGGGCATGCGCCCGCCATCTGGCCCGAGCTGAACGTCGAGGACCATCTGCGGCTGGTGTGCCAGCTCTCCGGTTCCCGCCAGGCCGAAGTAGCGAAGGCGCTCGCCATCGTCGGATTGAGTGGCGCCGCCACCCGTCCGGCCGGCCGCTGCTCGCATGGCATGCTCCGCCGCCTCGACCTGGCACGCCTGTTCATCACCCGGCCCCGGCTGCTGTTGCTCGACGAACCTCATGCCGGCCTGGACGCCGACGCCCACCCACTGGTGGAGGAGTTGGTCGGCCGCACCATCAGGCTCGGCGGGGCCGCGCTGCTCGTCTCGCATGACGCTCAGACGCTCGCCGGACTGGCCGGTCGGGTGCATCGGCTCAGGGACGGGGTCCTCCAAGCAGACGCCGCATGAGCTTTTGGGGCCAGGCCGCCACCATTGCCCGGCACGAGTTGAAGGTCGAGAGCCGGGCGGGCGAGGCCTTCACGATCGTCCTTCCCTTCGGGATCGTCGCACTGATGGCCCTCCCCTTCGCCCTGGGGGCCGACCTGCCGCTCATCTCGCGGGTCGGGCCCGGGGTGTTCTGGGTGATAACGCTGGTGTTCGGGCTGCAGGTGGCACTGCGCCCTTCCTCATATCGCGAGCCGGCCCAGCGCGATCTCATGGCTCTCCTCGGAGTCGACCCTGCCGCCCGCTACACCGGGCGCTGCCTCGGCAGCGGGTTGCTGTTGGCCGGCGTCGGCGCTGCCCTCGCCCTCGCCATGGTCGTCCTCTACTCCCCCGACCCGATCGACGGTTGGCCCGTGCTGGTGGGAGTGGGCCTGCTGTTCGTGACGGGTCTGGTGCAACTTGGAGTCCTTGCCTCCGACCTCACAGCGGGGTTGCGCGGACGGGCGCTGCTGGCTCCACTGCTCGCCACTCCTCTGGCCATCCCGCTGCTGCTCGGCGCCTCCCAGGCGCAAGAAGAACTAGCCCGTGGCGGGGTTATCCTCCCGTGGGTGCTGCTGCTGGTTGCGGCCGATCTGATACTGGCCGTCAGCGGAGTGCTCAGCGCACGTCCCCTCGAGGAGGCAGCCGAGTGACCAGAACCAAAGTGCTTGGCGCCCTGGCCCTGATCGTTTTGGCGGCGGGGACCTGGCTTGCCTGGACGGCGCCACCCGAGGCCGTTCAGCGTGAGTACTACCGCATCATCAACATCCACGTCCCTTCCGCCTGGCTCGCCTTTCTGGCTTTTGGCGTCACCGCCGCAGGCTCGATCGGATGGCGCATCACTCGCAAGCGCGGCTGGGACCGCATGGCGGCGTCTTCTGCCGAGATCGGGGTGATGTTCATCGCGTTGGCCCTAGTGACCGGGATGATCTGGGGACGCCCGGTTTGGGGCAGGTTCTGGGACTGGCAGGACGCCCGCATGGCGACCACCGCCCTCATGTTCTTCGTCTACCTCGGATATCTGGGCTTGCGACGCGCCACCCCCGATCCGATCGCCCGCGCCGACCGAGCTTCGATCCTCGGCATCGTCGCCGTTGTGCAGGTACCGCTCGTCTATTTCTCGGTCTACATGTGGCGGACCCTCCATCAAACCCCCACCATCCGCCCCGACGGCGCCCAGATGCACCCCCAAATGCTGACGGCGATGCTGGTCAACCTGGCGGGGTTCACCCTTCTCTACCTGGCTCTGCTCTCCGCCCGGATGCTGCTGGCCAAGCGGGAGGACGATTTGGAGACGGCGCCGCAGCCGGTGGCCGGAACTTCGGTGGCCCGCCCGAGCCTGGAGTCGTGACGATGTCCCCCGACACCGTCGTGCTGCTGGCCTACGTGGTCACCGCCCTGATGGTTCTGGGCTACGGCCTGTACCTGCGGCGGCGCTGGCGGCGGCTGCCCTCAGGCTGACCATGCCATACCGACGATTCGTCTGGCCCGCCCTGGCGGCCATCCTTGCGATCGTGGCCTTCCTTGTCGTCCGCGGGCTCGGTGACAGCCTCACCTACTACTTGACCCCATCGGAGGCGGCATCTCGGCGGGCCGAGTTCCCCGACGGCGAGCGCTTCCGCCTGGGAGGGCTGGTGATGCCGGGAACACTGTCTCAGTCCGGCGCCGTCAGAACATTCGACGTGACCGACGGGGCCACCACCATCACCGTGCGACTCACCTCCCCGCCCCCACCGCTCTTCCAGGAGAACGTGGGCGTGGTGGTGGAAGGGTCCTGGCAAGGCAACCTGTTCGCCGCGGACGTCGCCCTGGTGCGCCACGACGAGACCTACGAGCCCCCTACCGGCTACCAAGCCCCCTCCTCCTGATGCTCGGGCTGCTTGGCGACCTCGGCATCGTCGCCGGCCTGGCCGGCTCGGTCTGGCTGACCTGGCGGGGTTGGAGGACGGCGGCCCGACCCCTCGAGGAGGGTGCAGGACTGGGAAGCCCCCTGAAGCTGATGGTGGTTGGGGCAGTCACGGCCATGGCCGCCCTGGTGGGAGCGCTGCTGGCCAACGACTTCTCCCTCGAGTACGTCGCCAACCATCACTCACGCTCCACCCCCTTCCCGTTCAACGTCGCCACCGCCTGGGCTGCATTGGAGGGATCGATCGTCTTGTGGGGGGTGATCCTCGCCGGCTACGCCGGGGCCACATATCTCGCCTACCGACGCAACCCTGATCGCCTGGGAGCTGGGGCGCTGGCAGTGATGGGGATCATCGGGACGTTCTTCTTCGGTCTGATGATCACGGTGGCCGACCCCTTCCGGGTTTGCATCGAGGCGGGAGCCGCGTCATGCCTCAACGCCAGCCCCTGGCCCTGGGTAGCAGCCTCGGCCCCGGCCAATGGGCCTGGCCCCAACCCCTTGCTGCAGAACCACATCCTGATGGCGATCCATCCACCGATGCTCTATCTCGGCTACGTCGGCCTCAGCGTCCCGTTCGCATACGCCATCTCCGGCCTCGCCCTAAGTCAGTCGGGAACCGGCTGGCTGGAGCGGAGCCGCCGCTCGACCCTCGTCGCCTGGAGCTTCCTGTCGCTTGGGATCCTCCTCGGAGGATGGTGGGCATACGAAGTCCTCTCATGGGGGGGCTACTGGGCCTGGGACCCGGTTGAGAACGCCTCGTTGATGCCGTGGCTCATCGCCACCGCCTTCATCCACTCCTCCTTGGTCCAGATGCGTCGGGGCTCGCTCCAGACCTGGAACTACGTCCTGGTCTTCACCGCCTTCGCCCTCACCATCCTCGGCACGTTCCTGACCAGGTCCGGCACCATCGCCTCGGTTCACTCATTCACCCAATCGGCGATCGGACCGGTGCTGCTCGGCTTCCTGCTGGTGGTGTTGCTCGGCTCGTTCGGGTTGCTGGCGTTGCGAGCACCGCAAATGGAGACTTCACCGAGGCTCGAGTCGCTATTCAGCCGGGAGGGGGCCTTCCTCGCCAACAACCTCGTGCTGGCGATCCTCACCTTCGTGGTGCTGTCGGGGACGCTCTATCCGCTGGTGGTAGAGGCCATCTCGGGCGACCAGGTGGGTGTGGGACCCCCCTTCTTCCAACGAATGGCCATCCCCCTGGCCTTCATGCTGCTGGGGCTGATGGCCATCGGCCCGCTGGTGGCATGGGGCAAGGGCGACCCCTCACAGGTCGGGCGGAAGCTGCATCGGGCTCTGCAGGCGGCTTTGGCGGCGGCGGTCCTGGCGATGTTCACGATCAGCCGGCTGCCGGCGGTGGTGGGAGCCATCGGCGCCGCCACATTCGTTATCGCCGCCTCCCTCGACAACCTGCTCACATCGGCCGGGAAGGCAGCCAAGGCCCGGGACGGGCGGGCGACCGCCGAAGTGGGTCGGGTCCTCGCCGCCCGCCCTGGTTACTGGGCCGGCCAGCTGTCGCATGCCGGGGTGGCGCTGGTGGCGGTGGGTATCGCCCTCTCGTCCTCGCTGGCCCTCCACTCCGAGCATCGAATGTCGCCCGGCGACGCGGTCTCTTTCGCCGGGTACGAGCTGCATTACGTGTCGCCGTTTCTTCGGTCCGAGCCCAATCGCAGAGTCGAGGGAGCCACGATCGAGGTCACCCGCGACGGACAGACGGTGACGGTGCTCGAGCCCCGGGCCGGCTTTTACGGCGAGGACACCACCGGCATCACCACCCCCGCAGTCCATTCCACTCTCGCCGGAGACCTCTATCTGACACTGTTGTCTATCGACTCGATCGGAATCGTCCTCCGGGCCGAGACCTCGCCCGGGATCTGGCTGATCTGGCTGGGGGGATTGACCGTTGCCGCCGGTGGGGTGATCTCGCTCAGCGCCCGGCGAAGAGCTCGGATTGGGCGGGAGACCGCCCTTGTCTGACCGTTGGCCGCGCCTGCTCTCCTGGCTCCTCACCGCCACCCTGGCGGTGTTGCTGGCGGTGGGGATGGTGGGGGCCCCGGCGGGTCCCGCCGATCGGGCCACCGACATCGGAGAGAAGATCCGCTGCCCCGTCTGCCAGGGAGAGTCGATCGCGGCCTCGCCCTCGCAGTTGGCCAGGGACATGATGGCGATGGTCGACGACCTGATGGCCCAGGGGCTCAGCGACGACGAGATCGTGGCCACGATCACCGCCGCCTACCCCGGTTCAGAGCGGCTCGACCCTCCCCTCTCCGGGCCCACCATGTGGCTGTGGCTGCTGCCGGCGCTGGCCCTTCTCGCCGGGGGGTGGGCCATCTCGCGTATGCGTCGCGACATTGCCGTCAACGAGCCGCCGCCCCCGCCGGAGGACTCTCCGGCGCCCCCAAACTCCAACCGCCGGGTCATCGCAGGCGCCGGTGTCCTCGGCCTGGTCTTCATCGGGGTGGTGGTCTTCCTCGCCTTCAACCGGCAAGAGAATCCCGACAATGGATTGTCCGGAATCGCCGATGCCCCCGTCGACCTGAGCGAGATCTCCAACGAGACGATGGAGGCGGTCATATCCGCCAACCTCGACCATCCCCAGATACTTTCCATGAGGCTCGCTCTGGCCGACCGCTACTTCGAAGAGGGCGACTACCAATCGGCCTTCCCCCACTACGAGGCCGTTCTCACCGCCGAGCCCTCACCGCAATTGGCGGTGCGCGCCCTCAGTCATCTCGGCTGGATCGTTTTCGATGGAAACGGCGAAGTCGAGCTGGCCGACAGCCTCTTCGACCGCGCCCTCGAGGCGGTGCCCGACGACCCCTTCACCCTCTATCTGAAGGGGAGGGTGAGCTGGTGCGGGGCCGACGACCCCGCGCAGGCGGCGGACCTTTTCTCGCGGGTACTGGGCCAGTCCGGGCTCGACCCCGAGGTTCGGCAACGGGTGACGAACGACCTCACCGCGGTCCAGTCGGGAGTTACTTGCCCGTGAGGCAAAGGCGATTGAATGAACCAACGTTCACCGCGGTTGAGGCAGGGGCGCCATGCGGGTGACCCGTGTGATCCTGTGGGGGGTCGTGGCGGCCAGCGCCCTGCTCGCCCTTGTGTTCGTCACCAGGTTCGGAGCGGACCCGACCATGGCCGACTCGCCGTTGATCGGGGAGGAGGCACCGAATGTGACGCTGTCACTTTTGGAGAGCGAAGGCAGCGTGAAGCTGTCGGACTTGCAGGGTGAGATCGTTGTGGTGAACTTCTTCGCTTCTTGGTGCCTCCAGTGCCGAGCCGAGCACGAGGACCTCGTGTCCACCGCCAATGCCTTCGCCGATGCGGGCGTTCAGTTCGTCGAGATCACCTACCAGGACAGCGTGCCAGAGGCGGTTGCCTTCCTCGACGAGTTCGGGCGCTCCGAGTCGACCATCTACGCCTCCGATCGGCGCAGTCGTGCCGCCATCGCCTTCGGCGTGTTCGGGATCCCGGAGACCTTCTTCATCAACGAGGAAGGCATCGTGGTCGGCAAGATCATCGGTGAGTCGAATGCGCTCGTGCTCGGGAATGCGATCGATGCGATCAAGCGGGGAGAGCAGCCCGGCCAACAGGTCGTGGGCGAGACCGAGACAGCCCCATGAGACTGTGCGACGGTGAGGCCGTGCTACCGGTTGTCGATGATCTCGACGGTCACTTCGGGATAGGGGCTGGACTCCACCGCGGCTGAGCCCGTCCCCAGCAGCACGGTCTCGAAGAAGCCCGTCAGGTAGCGGTCGATGATTGGCAGGATCCGCTCCGGAGGTATAGGGCCTTTCAGCCCGAATCGGCCTGCCACCGGAGACAGCAGGGGAACGAAGGTGAAGTCGTTCTCCTCGGCGCCGTCGATCCCGATCCAATACGTGACAGAAGCACTCCGTTCGGAGAGGCCTCGCAACCTTCCGTCGTTCTCAGTCGCCTGCCACTCCTCTGAGCGCATGAAGAGCATCGGCACCTGCGCCTCGGTTGCCATGATCCGGTCCGGCACCGGCTCAACCCATGCATCCATGCCGAGGACGGCCCGGCACCGAACATCGGTGAGGCAGAATCGGATCGCGGCTCCGCCGCCTGCCTCCAGCCCGAAGACGCCCAGCAGCCCGAGGTCGGCGTGTTCCGCCAGGTCACCGAACGGCCCGGCGGCTCCAACCGCCAAAGCATCGACCACCCCCACCAGATCGTCATCCATGGTCTTGTTCAGAGTTGTGATCGCCTCCTGATAGGCGTCTTCGTCTTCCAGCGTCGCGGGGTCCGGGATTGCAGCAGGATCGAGCTCGTACACGGTGTCATCAGGGAAACGGACCGCGGCTGATGCATAGGTGTGATCGACAGACAGGACGACCAGCCCGGCGGATGCCAGCGACTCCAGCTGGTTCAGGTCATCCAGGCGGAACCCCCCGTACGCATGGGATCTGATCACCACCGGGAAGGTGCCCTCAACCGGCGATGCCGAGGGGATGGCGTGTGCGTTCGAATAGATCGTGTGATCGAGGAAGAAGCCGGGCAACCCCAGACGGTGGGAGGCGGCGGGACCCACCACGTCCAGATCGGGATTCCACGTGACCTGGTCACTACCGGCCGCGACCTCCGCCGGATACCAGATCTGGACCATCACCCGCCGTCCGGTTTGGCCAGGGTTCGGCCCGTATGGCTCTTCGCGATCAGGGAACGACAGCTGGATGGTGGTCGTGCCCACCGCGAAGGGTCCATCCGGCGCTGGGAACTCTGGAACCGGCAGGAGTATGGCGGGCAGGATCATGACCGCCACCCCGACCAGGCCGAGGATCGGCCGGGAGAGCCGTCTCCACCAAACCAGCTCGCGCTCGACGGAGAAGACGTCTCCCAGGGCGAGACCGAGTGCCACCACATACAGCAACGGCAGCTGCCAGCGATAACCCTCGATGATCAGCTGAGCTGCCAGGACCGCGACCAGCACCAGCGCCATGAGCCCCCGCGGCGAGCGCTTGCCGGTCACGGCCGGAAAGAGAACGGCCAGGGCGCAAACCCCGGCCAGCGCCAGCTCGAGTGGCCTCACTAGGACAGTTCAAACCCGTCCGGGAGTACCAAACGGTTGGCTGCCATCCACGGCACCTCACGCGCCCGACAGCTCAAACCCATGGGGGCCGTTTCAGACCGTCAGCTGCCATCCACGGCACCTCACGCGCCCGACAGCTCAAACCCATGCGGGAGCTCCAGACGGTTGGCTGCCATCAACGCAGTGTCGGCGAGCAGGTCGGCGGTGACTCCGTCGGCGACGATCCTGCCTTCGCTCATGATCAAGCTGCGGCGGCAGAGCCTGAGTGCGAACGGGAGGTCATGGGTCACGATGAGTTGTGTGGTCTCGATCGTCTCCAGCAGCTCGGCCAGCTCGCGGCGGCCGGCCGGATCGAGATTGGCGGTGGGCTCATCGAGCACCAGGACCTGGGGCCGCACGGCCAGCACGGTAGCGATGGCCACTCTCCTCCGCTCCCCGCCGGAGAGGTGGTGGGGAGCGCGTTCGGCCAACTCGAAGCTGTCCACCTCTTCGAGCGACCGTCGGACCCTATTGCTCAGCTCATCACCCCTCAGGCCATAGTTGGCCGGCCCGAAGGCGACGTCCTGGCGGACGGTCGGCATGAACAGCTGGTCGTCAGGGTCCTGGAAGACCAGCCCGATCCGGCTCCGGACCTCCTGCAGGCTCTCCTTCCGAAGTTCGACCTCGCCTACCTCGATCGTGCCATCCGCGGCCGTCAGGACGCCGATCAGGTGGAGGAGCAATGTGGTCTTGCCGGCGCCGTTGGGCCCCAGCAACGCCACCCGCTCGCCATGTCCGATGCTGAGGTCGACTCCGTCGAGAACGGACGTCCCGTCGGGATAGGAGAAGCGGAGCCCGGCAACCCGCAGAGCGCAGCTCATGTCAGCAGCAGCGCGGCTGCCGCCGCGACCAGTGAGACCGCGGCCGGCGCCAGCCCTGTCGCCCACTGGCCCGGCGAGATAGGTCCGCGTTCCTCGAGGTCCGGCATATGCCCGGTGAAGCCGCGGGCCGCCATCGCCTGATACACACGCTCACCGCGCTCGTAGGACCGTATGAAGAGGGCGCCAGCCGAGGTGGCGAGAGGGCGAGCATGCCCCAGCCAGCGCGCCCGGAACCCTCGGGCTTCCATAGCGATGCGAGCCCGCTTGAACTCGTCGCCAACCACCTCCATGTATCGCACCATCGAGGAGATGATCGCCGTCATCAGACGGGGGACCCGCAGCCGCTCCAGCCCGGCCACGATCTCCGGGACTTCGGTCGTCCCGCCGACGATCACTGAAGCTCCCACTCCAAGAGTGGCCTTCACGATGATGTTCCACGCGGCGTAGAGACCTGGCACCGAGAGGCTCAGGAAACCCACCTCGATGTGGGGGGCCGTCCCCACCAGCGGAAGGAAGAGGGCGAAGAGGACGAAGGGGATGTCAACCAGCAGGCGACGCAGGAAGAAGCCAACCGGGAGCTCGGAGAAGGCGAGGGCGGTCAGCAGGACTGCGACATGAACGACCATGGCTGGGAAGAACGTCGGAGGCGTGGCTACGACCGCCAACACGTAAACGAAGAGAGCCGCCAGCTTGACCGCACCGGGAAGACGGTGAACGGCACTATGGCCGTGAAAGTAGAGGGCGTGGGCGTGGGAGCCGCTCAAGCGGTCCTTCGCCGTCGAACGAGAGCGACCAAGCCCAGGCCGATTCCGAAAACGACCACGGTCCCGATCGCGCCGGCAGTGATCGTCCCGACCCGATCATCTTCTATCCCCTTCACCCCGTAACCGGCCAGCGGCGTGTCGATCGGGGAGGGCTGCTCGGTGTGGTCGAAACCGGTGTCGATGGCGACGAAGTTCAGCCCGTCGGGATCGGGGTCGGCCAGCGGGGCCACGAAGAACACCAGCGCCAGAGCCACCACCATCCCTCCGACCACAAACGCCCACACCGCTCTGGCCGATGGAGCACTCCTGGTCGGTGCGAGGTCGACCCCCTCCACTCCGGCCACCAGGTCGGGACGCACGGCCAGCACCGCCCCCAACACCACCCCGGTGATGATCGCCTCACCGATGCCGATGAGGGCGTGGACTCCCACCATCCCGGTCAAGACCGTGCTCAGGGAGGCGCCGCCCTGCCCGCCGATGGCGTACTCGATCGTGAAGGCGATAGCGGCCGCCACCACCGACACGAAAGCCGCCAGCATCGAGGAGACGATCGCCCAGCCGGTGGTCTTGGGAAGGGCCTTGGTGAGACCCCTGAACAGGAGCCACCCAACCCAGACCGCGACGATGCCCATGTTCAGAACGTTCAGCCCGAGGGCGCTGAGGCCACCGTCCGCGATGAGGAGTGCCTGCACGATCAAAACGACAGACATCACCAACGTTCCCACCCATGGTCCCACCAGCACCGCCGCCAATGCCCCACCCAGCAGGTGACCGCTCACCCCAGCCCCGACGGGGAAGTTCAACATTTGGAGGGCGAAGATGAAGGCAGCCGTCAGCCCCGCCATCGGGATGATCCGATCGTGCTCCTGGCTGGCCTTCTTGAGTGAGACCCCGACCGTCGCCGCCGAGATCACTCCGGCCGCCGCCGAAGTCCCCAGATTGATGAACCCATCCGGAATGTGCACCCTCGCCCTCCTGCGAGTGACTTGCATGTAGATTAGCGGGCGTCACCCTTCTTCGTGTGGTCGGTGCACGTGGCCACGAGGGCGAAGTGGAGGGAACCGGCTTCGAATCCGTTCCGGGTCAACAGGGCCCTCAGGATACGGTCGGCCTGCTTGGCAGGCAGATCGACCGTGCGTCCGCAGACATCACAGGTGATGTGATGGTGCGAGTCCTCGGTCGAAAGGTGGATGACTCCCGCACCATGCCCGAGATGCACGTGATGGAGCAGCCCGGCTTCCTCCAGGGTGTCGATGGTCCGATAGATCGTGGACGGGTCGACCGGCCGGCCCATCCGGGCCTCGACCTTCTTGTGCAGCTCCACCGCCGTCAGGTGTTGATCAGGAGCACCGGCCAGAACCTGGCACACGGCCCGGCGGGCGGGAGTGATCCGCAGGCCGTGGCGTCGCAGCGCCGACAGCAGTTCATCGACCTCGGGATTCACCAGGCGAGGGTAGAAGTCGGGCTCGCTTCTACAATCCGCTCCGCATGCTCTATTTCGCCTATGCGGGCCTCATGGATCCGACGCGCCTGTCGGCAACCGCGCCCAAGGCCGAGTTCCGATTCATCGCCCATCTCCCGGAGACCCGCCTCGCCTTCACCATCGACGGAGGTCTTCCCACGGTTGTGGCCGATCCGGGGCACACGGTATGGGGGGCGGTATTCGAGGTGCCTGCAGCAGACTCGGCAGCCATCGCCGCCGCCGAAGCCGAGGAGGGACGCGCCCCCTCCGAGCAAAGGGCGGTAGATCGGGAAGGGAACAAATACGACGTCGTCACCTACGTCGACCTGGATGCCTCCGACGAGCATCCCCCTTCATCGGAGTACATGGATGAGGTCGTGCGCGGGGCCCGGCACTGGGGCCTGCCGACCGGCTGGGTGGTCGGCCTCGAGGACTACGGCCACGACCTCCTGATCTGACGGCGCTGCCCCGCTCAGCTCGTGGCGTCAGCCTCCTCGCGGGTGATGCGCCAAAGGACCCAAGCCAGCAGGCCGCCGACCATTGGCCCGACCAGGTAGACCCACAGACCGCCGTACACGTTCCCCACCACCGCAGGGCCGATCGATCGGGCGGGGTTGACGGACGCACCCGAAAACGGGATGCCCGCGAGATGGACCGCTACCAGCGTGAGCGGGATCACGAAGCCGGCTACGGCCGGCGCCTTGCGGGTTGCCGCCACGATGACCAGGACGAAGATGGTGGTCAGGGCGATCTCGGTGACCAGTGCCACCGTGGAGTCGGTGAAGGTGGTCGCGGTCGTCGCCACCGTGGCCTGATCGGTGACGGCCAGGATCGCCGCCGAGGCGCCGAGCGCTCCGAGGATCTGAAACACCCAGTACATCAACATGTCGGTGAATCCCAACCGGCCGTCGAGGAACATGGCCACCGAGACGGCGGGGTTGAAGTGGCCGCCTGACCGGTAGCCGACCGCGAAGATCCCGGCCAGAAGGGCCAGACCGAAGCCGAACGGCACCACCGCCAGAATCGGCGCAGTCATGTTGTTCGCCGCCAGGATCGACATCGACCCGATGAAGACCAAGGTGAAAGTCCCGAGCAACTCGCCCAGGTAACGGTTCCAGTTCACGGTTCCCTCCCGTCGGCCCGCCGGCCGCTTACGCCTGTAACTCTACGATCCGGGTGCTTGGACCACGTGGATTGAGTGCTGGGCACATTGCGCTGGGGAACGGTATTGGCGGGCGTCGGCGCCGGTGGCGTCACCGCCACCCTGAGCGGTCTGTTGGTGTGGCCGCTTCTCGAATTGTTGGGAGTCGAAGGCGCGCCCCTGGCGGCCATCACGGTTGGAACACTGGTCGGTCTCGGCTTCGCCGGCTGGGTGGCAGGCCGGCTCGCCCTCCACTCGCCTCGCTTCCACGGTTCGGTGGCTGCCCTCGGCTTCGCCGGAGTGGTGCTCGTGGTCGCCAGACTTGGTGGCAGTCCTGCCCCCCTCCTGCAAGTGCTCATCCTCTGTTTGCTGGCTGTCGTCGTGGGCGGCGCGGCAGGGACCTGGGCGGGCCGGCGCAAGGCAGGGCCCGGCCCGGCGGGCCCGGCTTGATCCCAGGGAGGCGACCTCTCTGTCCCCGCTACCCTCCGCCATGGCGAGCCCACCGGAGGGCCGCGAGGGCGAGAGCCCCCGAGGAAAGTCCGGACTCCGAAGCCCAGAACAGCCTGGGCAACCTCCCACTACCCTTGGCTGCTGGCGAGCCCACCGGACGGCCGCGAGGGCGAGAGCCCCCGAGGAAAGTCCGGACTCCAGAGGGCAGGATGCTGGGCAACTCCCAGGCGGGGCGACCCGACGGAAAGTGCAACAGAGAGCAGACCGCCGATGGCCTTCGGGCACAGGCAAGGGTGAAACGGCGGGGTAAGAGCCCACCAGCGTGCGGGTGACCGCACGGCTCGGCAAACCCCATCCGGAGCAAGGCCAAGCAGGGACGCCGGCGGCCCGCCGATCAAGTCCCGGGTAGGCCGCTGGAGGCGTCGGGCAACCGGCGTCCTAGAGGGATGGCCGTCCCGCAGCGCTGCTGCGGACAGAATCCGGCTTACAGGTGGGCTCGCCGCTCAACGGTCTCGACGGTCGCACGGTCGCACGGTCACACGTTCTCGAGGTCGCACGTCGCACCTCGTACGCGTTCGCCGTCAGCGCTCGATCGGCGCCCTCACCAGGTTGCCCCACTCCGTCCAGGAGCCGTCGTAGTTCCTGACTTTGGGATAGCCGAGCAGGTGCGAGAGCACGAACCATGTATGACTCGAGCGCTCGCCGATCCGGCAGTAGGCGATGACGTCCTCGCCGGAGCTGAGCCCGGCCTCGCCCTCATACAGCGCTTTCAGCTCGTCAACCGGCTTGAAGGAACCATCCTCCAATGTGGCCCGCTTCCACGGCACGTTCTTGGCGCCGGGGATGTGGCCTCCCCGCAGGGCCCCCTCCTGGGGATAGTTGGGCATGTGGATCAGCTCGCCGGTGTACTCCTCCGGTGAGCGCACGTCGATCAGCTTGCGACCGGAGTCGATGTGGGCGTCGACGTCGGTCCGGAATGCCCGGATGGCGCTGTCGTCCCTGTTGACCACCGGATACTCGGTCTGGGTTCGGGTCGTGACCTCGGTCGTCACTTCTCTGCCCTCGGCCGCCCACTTCTGGCGCCCCCCGTCCAGCAGCCTGGTGTCCTCGTGCCCGAAGAGGGTGAACACCCAGAGGGCGTAGGCAGCCCACCAGTTGAAGTTGTCGCCGTAGAAGACGATGGTGTCGTCTCGGGCGATGCCCTTGGAAGAAAGCAGGGCGGCAAACGCCTCCGGATCGCGGTAGTCGCGGATCACTGGGTCGTTCAGGTCGAGATGCCAGTCCAGCTTGATGGCGCCGGGGATGTGGCCGGTGTCGTAGAGGAGGACGTCCTCGTCCGACTCCACCACCACCAGGCCGGGATCCCCCAAGTGCTCCTGGAGCCATTCGGTCGACACCAGTTTGTCGGGATGGGCGTAGCCATCGATCTTGTTCGTCATTCCAGCCTCCCAGGCAAGATTCGGGCGAGCGCTCGCTGCGCTCGCGTGAAGGTCGGTATCAGCGCCATCCTCGGGTACATCGCCGCCGCTGCGTGAGCAACACCGCCTCCAGGAACAAGACTTCGACCTCTATTTACACTATCTGCATAGTGCTTATCAAGACGCCGGGGCGATCCCGGTGACAGCCCTCGAGCGCCTCGATGATGTTGTGAGGCTCTTCGCCACTGCTCCGGCCCCACTGCGGCTGGAAGCCCTGCTCGACTACAGCCGGCGCCTGCCTCCTCTGCCGGAGCGCCTGGCCGGCCATCCCGAGCTGCTG
>DATBMA010000052.1:0-7307 GCA_036555105.1 Acidimicrobiia bacterium | reverse complement strand
TCGGGCGGTATCAGTTGGGCGACGCCCACCCCATAGATTCCGGCCAGCCGCTGTAGGCGCTGAACCGACAGGGAGCGCTCACCGCGCTCATAGGCTCCGAGTACCGAGGCTTTGAACTCCTTGCCGGACATGGCTTCGACCTCGTGCAAAGACCATCCCCGCCGCCGCCTGGCGGCGCGCAGGCGCTCACCAAGGGCGCGATCGAATTCCTCCACCAACGGTCCGCCTCCCAGGCCCGAAGTGTGTGAAATGCTACCACCGAGAGTGGTCGCGGCTAGGGGCTATCGGGCGATTCTGAGGAACGCCGCCGCTGCGATCGCGGCCGTCTCGGTGCGGAGGATGCCTTCGCCCAACCCGAAGGTCGTCGCCCCTTCCGGAACCTCCCCGTCCGCCCACCCGCCCTCCGGCCCGATCGCCACCACCAGTTCGGCCGGCGGCGGCAGGACCGCCCTCTCGGCCCCGGGAACCGCGAACCACGTCCCGGCCGGGAGGTCGGCGACTGCTACGGGAGCTCCCACCTCCATCAGCCAGGTGCCCCGGCTCTGTTCGAAGGCGGAGGCCGCCCAGGCCCCGGACTTGGAGGCGCCCGGGGGACGGCCCACGGTCCGGCGGGTGGTCAACCAGGAGAGGCGGGCACATCCCAGCTCGCTCAGCTTCTCCACCATGAGGCGCTGTCGCGTGCGGTCATCAGGCGGGGCCACCGCCATCGTGAGGACGGGAGGGGTGCGGGACAGCAACTGCTCCGGTCCTCGAAGGATGACCTCGCCGGTGAACGTCCCCTGGCCCCGGGCTCCTTGGCCGTCGCCGTAGTGGACGGCAAACGGAGGGGTCATCCGCAGCACCTTGAGCAGATGGTGGGCCTGCTCGGCAGTCGTGGCCAGGTCGCCCTCCCACGGTCCCGGCACAAAGAGGTAGGGGCTCACGCCGTTCCGGCTACTTGCCCCAACGGCGCCGGGCAGGCTGGCGGTGCTCCTCTCCCCGCAGGCGGGCAAACTCCCGGAGGGCGTCCTCCTCCTCATTGCTGAGGTTGGTGGGGACGTCGACATTGACGATGACCCGCATGTCGCCGCGCCCTCTACGCCCCAAGTGGTTGGCGCCGAGGCCCTTCAACCGAAACTCGGATCCGGGCTGCGTACCGGCGGGGACATCGAGGCGCTCGGTCCCCCCTTCCAGCAACGGCACCTCCATGCTGGCGCCGAGCACCGCTCCTGCCACACCCACGCTCGTGACATACACAAGGTCGTCGCCGGCGCGGGCGAGGTGGGGATGCGGCCGTGTGTGGATTTCGACGTGGAGGTCACCCGGGCTGCCGCGGCGTCCCACCGATTCACCGAGCCCGGTCAGGCGCAACCGCGCCCCGTCGCCGACTCCGGCCGGCACCTCGACTCGGACGGTGCGCTGCCCGTCCACGAAGCCGCTGCCACGGCACTCCCGGCAGGCCTCGGCCACGACTGTGCCAAGGCCCCCACAGGTCCCGCACGAACTCACCGTCATCATCGTCCCCAGCAACCCGCGGCGGGCGAGGCGCACGGTGCCGGTCCCGCCGCAGGTAGGACAGGTGATGGCCTGGGTCCCAGGGGCAGCACCCTCGCCGGCACACACGTCGCAGTCGACCGAGGTTCGCAGCGACACCTCGGTCTCACCACCGAAGGCAGCCACGAACAGGTCCACTTCGGCCCGCACCAGCAGGTCACGGCCCCGCAGCGGGGCCGGCCTGGTGTTGCCGAAGAAGCCGCCGTCCCCAAAGAAGTTGGACTCTCCGAAGACCGACCTGATCAGGTCCTCCAACCCCCCGCCCCCGAACAAGTCACCGAAGTCGAATACTTCCCCTCGGTCGTATGCGCGGCGGCGCACAGGGTCATTGAGCACCTCGTAGGCCTCGGCCACCTCCCTGAAGGCGGCGCTGCCGGGGTCCTCGGGGTTGGCGTCAGGATGGGTCTCGCGCGCCATCCGGCGAAAAGCGCGTTTGATGTCCTCCTGGCTGGCGTCTCGCGGCACGCCGAGGGTCGCGTAGTAGTCCTTGCGCATCGCGGGTCAGGACGAGATGCGCTCGCCCAATTCCTTCCCTACCCGCTCGACGGCTGTGATCGTCTTGCGGTAGTCCATCCGCATCGGGCCGATCACCCCGATCGTCCCGCCGGCTCCGGCTGCCTCATAAGTGGTCGACACCACCGCCAGGTCGACATCCTCGCCACCCGGAAGCTCCCGACCGATCCTGATCGTGGTGCCCGGCGGGGCGGACACCAACCGCAGGAGCTCGGTTTCCCGTTCCAAGACTTCCAACACTTGTTGCACGACCTGAAGGTCTTTCCAGGCAGAGGCCATTTGCGGGGCGCCGCCGACGAACACGTCGGCTTCGGAGTCGACCGCTCTCGCCACTGCTTCGGCCGCCGCCGCCGCGGCCGTGCGCACCCGGTCGGGGACGCGGCCCGGCTCAGCCGAGTCCCCTGGCCGTCCCTTGATCATCGACTTGAGGATCCCTTCCGCATCGGTCAACTCGTCTTCGGTCAACTCGAATTGGAGCTCACAGACTTCCTGGACTACATGGCCGGAGCCGGTGACCGTCACCACCAACACCGCTTTGGGGCCCAGTTGCACGAGGTCGACGGCTCGAATGGTCTCCTGTCGGGGTGGCGGGCCCACCACGACGGCCGGGTAGTGGGTGATCTCGGCGAGCAGTTGCGAGGTCTTCTTGAGCAGCCGTGAGATCTCACGCTCGACTGAAGAGAAAAAGTCGGCGATGCGGGTCTGGGTGGCGGCGTTCAAGCGGGCCGGGTTGATGTGATCGATGTAGAACCGGTAGGCCTCTTCCGTTGGGAGCCGCCCGGCCGAGGTGTGGGGTTGAACCACGTATCCGTCGCGTTCGAGCGCCGCCAGGTCGTTTCGCACGGTGGCGGCCGACACTTGCAGTCCGGCGCCCTCGAGGATCGACCGGGACGAGACTGGCTCTCCGGTCAGGATGAATTCCTCGACGAGGGCCCGGAGGACGTCTGCTCGACGCTCCTCCAGCATGCGATCAAGTTAGCGGTCGGCCGGTGGGAGTGATAACAGTGCGCGCTCGGCGGCGTCGGTCAGTAGAGGGCGCCTGACCACAAGGCGCTCGCCCTCGACGGCCAGCACTCCGGCGTCCAGCAACCTCCTGCCCTCGGCCGAGCCGGCCAGGGCCAGCCCTGCTCTGCCCGCCTCGACTCCCGCCGTCCGCCTGAGGCCGAGGAAGACCCGCTCCACCTCGGCCCCCCAGCCGTCCAGGTGCTCATCTCCCCGGGCCGGGGAGCGCCCGGCCTCGACCTCTTCCAGATAGTCACTGAGCCGGCGCAAGTTGCGGCTGCGGATACCACCGACGTGGCGATGGGCGGCGGGCCCGAACGCCAGGTACTCCGCTCCGGCCCAGACCGCCAGGTTGTATCTGCACTCGTGGCCTGGGCGGGCCCAGTTGGAGACCTCGTAGCGAACCATTCCGGCAGCCCCCAGCAGCTCCACTGCCAGCTCGTACATGTCGGCTTGGAGATCAGGATCGGGAGCCGCTGCGCCAGCCGCCACCTCCCGGCCGAGCCTGGTGCCGAGCTCGACGGTCAACGCGTAGCAGGAGACGTGATCAGGCTGGAGCAAGAGGGCTTCCTCCAACGTGGCGCGCCATGACTCGAGGGTCTCGCCTGCCGTCCCGAAGATCAGGTCCAGATTGACCGAGGCGTAACCGGCGATGCGGGAGGCCGCCACCGCCCGCCGGGTGTCCTCTGCCGAGTGGACCCGGCCCAGCCGCCTCAACACATCGTCGTCGAAGCTCTGGGCGCCGAGCGACACCCGGTTGAAGCCGGCGGATCTCAGAGCAGCGGAATGAGCCGGGATCCAGTCCTCCGGGTTGGCCTCCAAGGAGACCTGGGCGTCGGCGGCGAGCCCGGGCCGCGATCGCAATGCCCGCAAGATCCGGGCGGCCTGCTCGGCACTGAGCCGCGAAGGGGTTCCTCCCCCCAGGTACACCGCGTCGAGGGCGGGCCATGCAGGAGCAGCCTCGATCTCGGCCACCACTGCATCGACGAACCGGCCGGCCAGGTGGTCTGATCCCACACTCACTGCGAAGTCGCAGTACGGGCAGACCCTTGCGCAGAAGGGAACGTGGACGTAGGCAGTCGACCAGGCGTGGGCGGCATCGGCCAGAGCGGCCGAGTCGGGAGCGAGGGCCGCCGTCACTTGCGCGACTCGATCTTCAGTGCAGCTACGAAGGCCTCCTGCGGCACCTCAACCGAGCCGACCATCTTCATGCGCTTCTTGCCCTCTTTCTGGCGTTCGAGCAGCTTCTTCTTGCGGGTGATGTCCCCGCCGTAGCACTTGGCGAGGACGTCCTTGCGCTTCGCCTTCACGGTCTCCCTGGCCACGACCCTGCCTCCGGTGGCTGCCTGGATCGGCACGTCGAACAGCTGGCGGGGAATCAGCTCCCGCAGCTTCTCGACCATTGCCTTCCCGTAGGCGTTGGCCTCGTCGCGATGGACGATCGCAGAGAAGGCGTCGACAGGTATCGCGTTGAGCAGGATGTCGACCCTGACCAGATCGGACACCCGGTAACCAGATGGCTCGTAGTCGAGGGAGGCGTAGCCGCGTGAGCGCGACTTCAGCTGGTCGAAGAAGTCGAACACCACCTCGGAGAGCGGCAGCTGATAGGTCATCTCGACCCGCTCCGGGCCCAGGTAGTGGAACGAGCCTCCCTCCCCGCGTCGGGTCTGGGCCAGATCCATCACCGTGCCGAGGAACTCGGAGGGGGCGATGACCATCACCCTCACGTACGGCTCTTCTATCGAGGCTCTGGCGGTCGGCTCAGGCAGGTCCTGGGGTGAGCGAACCTCGACCTGCTCGCCGGTCGTGAGGTTCACCCGGAAAGCGACCGACGGAGCGGTGGCGACCAGGTCGAGGCCGTACTCCCGCTCAAGCCTCTCGCGGACGATGTCCATGTGCAACAACCCCAGGAACCCACAGCGGAAACCAAAGCCAAGCGCCCGCGATGTCTCTGGCTCGTAGTGCAGTGAGGCGTCGTTGAGGCGCAATCGTTCCAGCGCTTCGCGGAGCCGCTCGAAGTCGTCGCCGTCCGTTGGGAAGAGACCGGAATAGACCATCGGCTTGGGTTCGGCGTAGCCCGGCAAGGGAGAGGTCGCCGCCCCGCTGGAGGTGGTGATGGTGTCGCCCACCTTGATCCGCCGTATCTCCTTGATGCCGGTGATGAGATAGCCGACCTCACCCGGGCCCAGAGAGGCAACCGGTTGCGCACTCGGGGTGAGCACCCCGACCTCGCTGGCCTCGTGGTTCTCTCCGGTAGCCATCGACTTGAGACGGGTGCCGGCGGTGAGCACCCCGTCCACGACTCGCACGTAGCAGACCACGCCGCGGTACGAGTCGAAGTAGGAGTCGAAGACGAGTGCCCGGAGCGGTGCATCGGGGTTGCCCTGGGGCGGGGGGACCCTGGCAACGATCTCCTCGAGCAGGTCCGCCACCCCTTCGCCGGTCTTGGCCGACACCGCCCTTACCTCGGAGGGGTCGCCCCCCAAGACGGCGGCGAGCTCGCCCGCCACTCGCTCGGGATCGGCCGCCGCCAGGTCGATCTTGTTGAGAGCGGGAATCACTTCGAGGCCGGCGCCGATCGCCATATAGGCATTGGCCAGGGTCTGGGCCTGCACGCCTTGCACAGCGTCTGCCAGCAGCAGCGCGCCTTCGCATGCGGCCAGGGACCTGGAGACCTCGTAGCTGAAGTCGACGTGACCGGGGGTGTCGATCAGGTTGAGGATGTACTCCTCGCCGTCGCGTCCTGTGTACGGAAGCCGGACCGCCTGGGCCTTGATGGTGATGCCGCGCTCACGCTCGATGTCCATCGAGTCGAGCATCTGCTCGCGCATCTCCCTGGCCGGGATCGCCCCCGTCATCTCCAGCAGCCGGTCGGCCAGCGTCGACTTGCCATGGTCGATGTGGGCGATGATCGAGAAGTTACGGATGCGCGTCGATGGGGTCATTGGTGGGAGAACCTAGGAAAGCAGAGACGGCTCTAACCGGTCACTGGCAAGAAGGCACGCCCCAAGGGTCAGTTTGGGGGACCAAGTCAACAGGTGGCGCCGCCGAACGAAGACCTAGGGCTCATTCGTTTCGACAGCTGGGCTGCGGTTCATTTGCTCGCGCAGCGCACTTGTCTCTTCGACTCCAAGAAGACGCGACTCGAGTTCGCGGCCCTGGCCTTGTAACCACGATTCCAACTCCTGAGCTGCAGTAGGAACCTCGCCCAAACTCACGTAGAGGGCCTGCCCAGAATCAATGCTGGTTCTGAGCACCTCCCATCCAATCGTGCCAAGTCGGCCGATGGGTACGTGGATATCGGCGTCATCGTTCAAGAGCCAGAGTTCGATGCCCACGCCATCGACGATGTGAGGAAGCAGCGTTGGAAGGAAGCCCTGCTTCTGGGCCGAGTCTGCCACCACACATGCTGACCACCCCATGTCGGGTGCAAATGGGCAGATCACTCCTGAGACGGCGTCCCAATCCGGAGATAGATCCAGCACCAACTCAGCAACTTGGAGTTGATCCAAGACCTCTTGGGGTGCATCAGGTAGTTCTATGATCCTGGACCTTGGATCAACGTCGATCCATTTCTGTGTGGCAGGCGATGAGAGTCTCTCCTCTTCCCAGTCCCTGATCGCCTGGTACTCAGGACTATCGAGCATCAATGCGGCGCGTATGAAGTCCGCCGGGGTCTGATCGGAATTCGAATCCGCCAGAACCTGCCACAGGAGATCCGTGAAGCCGGCCGCACAGGTTCCCAACCACGCCACAGCCCCATTGTCAAATACGGCGATTGGCCAACCCTCGTCGGGACTCACCCAAAGGAGAAGGGATGCTCCCATTCCAACAGCCTCCAGAGAGGACGCGACGACGTCCGGTGACAGCAGGGCGATATTGGATTGAGGATTGCCGGCCACTACCGGGGCACCTTCAACCGGGACTTCGAGAGGGGAGCCCAGCTCGGCAATAGACAAGCGATCGGCTGACGTCGCGTTGTCCAGTTCAACCCAGCCGGATTCCTGAGTGGTGTACTTCAAGGTGCCTGACAATGTGTCGAAATCGACGGTGACGCCTGGGGGACACGCTCCCCAGGAGGCCGGCACCGTCATCGTCTCCCACGATGAAGCTCCCCCTACCGATGTCGAAGCGGATGGCACTCCGCCGCACGCAACCAACAATCCAAGAGCAAGGACCTTCCAGAGCGCGGTTCTCACGGCAAGTTGCTCCATGCGCCTGCCTAGTAGCGACCAGATTCTATGTGCATGAAGCTGACT
>DATBMA010000046.1:0-2414 GCA_036555105.1 Acidimicrobiia bacterium | reverse complement strand
GTAGAGCCCAACTCCAACGTCGATCCGCTCAGCTTCGCCGACCTGGACACCGCCTATCAGACCGGAGTCGGGGCCCTGCGCTTGGATTTGACGGCCCTTCCCTGGGACGGCCAGGCCATCGCCCTAGAGGTCGATGTGGGGATGGGTGAGCTGGAGCTTGCCGTCCCTGCCGACATCGCAGTCGACGGACGCGCCCAGATCGGGGTAGGGGAGCTGACCACGATCTCGCAGGGGGAAGCGGTCGGGCGCTCCAGCGGCTTCGGCATCGATCGGACCATCAACCTGCCTGCCGTAGGCGGGGCCGCGGCCGGCTCGATCAGCCTCGACAGCTCGGTCGGAATGGGCTCGGTCCGCATCCTCCAGGGCGACGACTTCGTGCTGTTCCGACCGGGACCCGGGACCGTAGTGGTCGACAGCGTCGAGAACTTGCAGCCCGAGTATCAGGTGCGGAGAGGCGACTTCACCCTCGACCTCAGCAACTTCGCCTCCCAGGAGGAGTTCGAGCAGGCGACCAGCATCTTGGTCGGCATCGGCAACCTGACGGTGATCGTCCCGGATGAGGCCACCGTGATCACCGAGGCCGTCACCGGCGTTGGCCGGATCGACATCGATGGGCAGACGATCGAAGGGCAGGGAGCACAACTCGACTATGTCATGCAGGGCAGCGACGAAAGCCAGGCGCTGTATCTGGACCTGAAGGTCGGATCCGGCAACATCACCGTTGAGAGAGGAGAGAGGCAATGAAAGCCCACCCGTTCGATCCCTGGTCGTTCATTTTCGGAGTCTTGTTCGTAGTGGTGGGAGGCACCTTCCTGGTGGTAGACGAGCCATTCCCCCTCTTTGCAATCCTCAGCTATGGCGGTGACTGGCTGATCCCCATCGTCGTGATCGTGGTTGGCCTGGCCTTGCTGGTGTCAACCCTGGGCCGCTGGCGCCGGCCAGAGCCTGAGCCGGCGCTCGTGACCGAGGAGATCCCCGCTGAGGTGATGGCAGAGCTTCCGCCAGAACCGCTCGGCTGAACCAATCGGCCCCAGCCGGGCTCCTGTCTTTAGATTGGTTGGATGGACGTGGTGGTCTTCGCCGATCAGGAGGCGGCCTCGGCCGGCGCCGCCAGGATGATGGCGGGGGCGATCCGCTCGGCGGAGACAGAAACAGTTTCGATCGGCTTGGCCGGGGGCACCACCCCGGCCACCGCTTATCGGCTCCTGCTGCGTGAGGACCTCGGCTGGGAGCGAGTGCATGGATGGCCTGCCGACGAACGCTGGGTTCCCAAGGACCATCCGGACAACAACGGCTTCCTCGCCCAGGAGGCTCTCTTCCGTTGGGTTCCCGCCCAGCTCCATCGCCCGATGTGGGCACCGTGGCTTGAACCCCCGGAGGCGGCCGCCTACTTCGACGCCGAGTTGCGGTCGCTGCACGCCGGGGGCGGGCCAGAGGTGGTCCTGCTCGGGCTGGGAGAGGACGGGCACACCGCCTCGCTATTTCCCTCGGCCGACACCCTCGATGTCGACGGCCGCTGGTACGTCGCCACCGAGGTGGCGGCACTCAAGGCCTGGCGCCTGACCGCCACCATCGACCTGTTGTCGACCGCCGCCAGGATCCTGTTCCTGGCCACAGGGGAAGGGAAGGCGATGGCCGTGTCCCAGGTCCTCGAGGAGAATTCGGAATTGCCCGCGGCAATAGTGTCCCGTTGTGGGCCTCACACCACCTGGGCGCTGGACTCTGCTTCTGCTTCACAGCTGAGCCCCGGCCAGTACATGCGGGCCCCCGCATAGCATCAGCCGATGCGGCGGCTGCTCCCGGTCCTGCTTGCAACGCTGACCGCCGGCTGCGCAGCGAACCCCACGACGACGCCGACCACCCCAACGCCCTCGACATCGGTTCCCATCACCACCTCCTCACCGCCGGCCAGCACGACGACCAGTCCCTCCACCACTGCGGCCGCCGCGCAGGCCGAGTACCTCGAGGGGGTCCAGGCCGACGTCTACCTTCCATCGACCGACCCGAGAGGTGTGGTGCTATTGGTGCATGGGGGCGCCTGGGTCGGTGGAGACCGCCGCGGTCTCTCAGACATGGCCACGGATCTGGCCGGGGCCGGCTATCTGACGGTCAATGCCACCTATCGAACCAGCAACGGCGGCTATCCCACAACCTTCGAAGACGTCGCGTGCGCGGTGCGTTTCGCCCGCCAGACCGCAGCCGACGAATACGGTGCCGAGCTGCCGGTCACGGTCATCGGCCACTCCGCCGGGGCTCACATCGGTGCGTTGATCTCCCTTGGCGGAGAGAGTTTCAGCGGCGAATGCCCCTGGGAGGGGAAGGTGCTGCCGGAGGGGTTCATCGGGCTGGCGGGGCCATATGACATCACCCGGATGGCCTCCCTCGACTTCCTGAACCCGTTCTTCGGGGCCGCC
>DATBMA010000010.1:0-15878 GCA_036555105.1 Acidimicrobiia bacterium | reverse complement strand
GGCTTGCAGGTGCAGGGCGGACGTCGCCACCAGCAGGGCGATCCAACCAGGTCCGTCGAGGGGGTCGGGCAGGCGCCTGAACAGCCGAAGTGCGGGGACGATCGCCAGCAGCGCCAGGGCGGTCCAGGGCGGAGTGACCCGAATGACCGCTCCCAGGCCGATGACGGCGAATGCGCCGATCACCATCCCCCGTAGGAGGATGGCGGCGCCGTCTCTCCCCATCACCACTGCCAGGGTGCGCTTGTCTGCCTGTTCGTCGGTCCCGATGTCCCTGAGGTTGTTGACCATGAGGATGGCGGCGGCCAGCAGCCCCACCGGGACAGACAGGGTCCAGGCGGAGGCGGGAGCGGTCCCGTCGTGGACGAACCGGCTGCCGACCGTGGCCACCACCCCGAAGAATAGGAACACGGAGATCTCCCCACCCGCCCTGTAGCCGTATGGCAGGGGCCCACCGACGTAACCGAACATGGCCAGCAGGGAAGCGAGTCCGATCAGGATCACCGGCCACCCGGCAATGGTCAGCAGCCACAGCCCGGCGCCGATGGCTGCGGCCACGGCGATCCAGGTGGCGGCCCACATGCGAGCGGCGGGAATCGCTCCGGACGCCACCATCCGCGGCGGGCCCAGGCGATTGGAGGGGTCAGCCCCCCGGGCGGCATCGGACGCGTCATTGGCGAAGTTGGCCGCTACCTGGATGGCGACGGCGCCGATCAGGGCGGCGATGGCTGCGTCCAGGCGGAAGGCGTCCTCGCCCCAGGCCAGCCCGGATCCCACCAGGACCGGGACTACCGAAGCCGACAGCGTCCTTGGGCGAACCGCCGCCCACCACACTCGCCAGCCCTCAGGCACGGGCTCAGTAGTGCCAGGGAAAGCGCGAGTAGTCGGGCGGCCGCTTCTCCAGGAACGCTTCGCGTCCCTCCGCCGCCTCGTCGGTCCCGTAGGCCAGCCGGGTTGCCTCACCGGCAAACAGCTGCTGGCCGACCAGACCGTCGTCGAGCAGGTTGAAGGCGTACTTGAGCATTCGCTGAGCGGTGGGGGACTTGGCACCTATCTCGCTGGCCCAGGCCAGAGCTTCGTGCTCCAGATCGGCGTGAGCGATGGAGGCATTGACCATCCCCATCGCCATTGCCTGGGACGCGTCGTACTGCCGTCCCAGGAAGAAGATCTCGCGGGCCCGCTTCTGACCGATCTGACGGGCGAGCAATGCAGAGCCGTAGCCGCCGTCGAAGCTCGCCACGTCCGGGTCGGTCTGCTTGAAGAGGGCGTGCTCACTGCAGGCCAAGGTCAGGTCACAAACGACGTGGAGGCTGTGCCCGCCGCCCACCGCCCATCCCGGCACCACCGCGATCACTACCTTCGGCATGAAGCGGATGAGGCGTTGGACCTCGAGGATGTGCAGGCGGCCTGTGCGAGTGGGGTCTAGGGTCTCGGCCCCCTCACCTTCCGGGTACTGATAACCGTCCTTCCCTCGGATCCGTTGATCCCCTCCTGACGAGAAGGCCCAGCCTCCATCCTTGGGAGAGGGCCCGTTGCCGGTGAGGAGCACCACTCCGACATCCGGGGTCTGACGGGCATGATCGAGGGCGAGATAAAGCTCGTCGACCGTCTGCGGACGGAATGCGTTGCGAACCTCCGGACGGTGGATCGCCACCCGCACCACCCCGGCATCGACCGCCCGGTGGTAGGTGACATCACCCAATTCGAATCCTTCTACCGGCTTCCAGCGGGCGGGGTCGAAGTGCTCGGAGACCACGGGTTTTAGCGTAACGACCGACTGATGACCGACCCGTTCGCCATGTTCGCCGCCGCCCGGCCGTCGGCGGTGCTGCTCGAAGGCCCCGAGGGGGTCCTCACCTACGGGGCGGCCCTCAGCGCGATCGATCGCCGGAGCCCGCCTGGGGACGGGCCGATAACGATCGCCCCCCGCAGGGACTTCGAGTCCGTCCTCTCCTTGTTGGCGGCGATCAGGTCCGGCCGGCCGGTGGCGGTCGTAGATCCCGACGATCCCCGCCCTCCTCCCACGATCGGTGGGGCGCTCGAGTCCGAGATCGTCGTGTACACCTCCGGGGCGGCGGGAGGCCGCAAAGGAGTGCGTCTGACTGCTGCCAACTGGCAGGCGTCGACTCGAGCCACCAATCAGCACATCGATCTAACGGAGTCCGACCGGTGGCTGCTGGTGCTCCCGCTGCACCACGTAGGCGGATTGTCCGTCCTGTATCGCTGCATTGGCGCAGGCGCTTCGATCATCCTCCACCCTTCGTTCGACCCGGCTCGGGTGGCATCCGATCTGGCCGGCAGGGCGACGATCGCCAGCCTGGTGCCGGTCATGCTCGAACGTGTGCTCGATTCCCACGCGGGGCCATACCCCTCGACACGATGGCTGCTGGTTGGAGGCGGACCGGCCGCACCTCAACTCTTCGAAAAAGCGCGCGCGGCCGGTCTGGCTGCAGTGCCGAGCTATGGGATGACCGAGACCGCGGCTCAGATTGCCTGCGGGCGGCCGGGGGACGACCGGCTATTTCCCCTTTCGGGGGTGGAGTTGCGCATCGCCCTGGAGGGTGCCATCGAGGTTCGAGGAGAGATGGTGGCGGCGGGCTACCTGGGGGGTCCCGAACTGCCCCCCGGCGGGTTCTTCACCACCGGCGACCGCGGCACCCTGGAGGAGGACGGTGAGCTTCGGGTGCTCGGGCGCCTCGACCGGGTGATCGTCTCTGGGGGCGAGAGCGTCGATCCCGAAGAGGTCGAGGCGGTGCTGTCGACCATCCCCGACATCGGGGAGGTGGCGGTGATCGGGTTGCCGGATCGGTCCTGGGGGGCGGTGGTGGGGATGGCGTTCACCGGGCCGACGGGGGTCTCCGAGGTCGAAGAGATCGCCCGGGACTTGCTGCCGGCCGGCCACCGACCTCGGCGATTCCTCCGAGTGGACCGCCTCCCCCGCAATGAGATGGGCAAGGTGGATCTGGTCGCCCTCAGGTCGATGTTCGCCTAGCCATCACTCGCATCCGGCGGGGCCCCGCGTTCCTTCTTGGTCTGAGAGCGACGGCGCTTTTCCTGCAGCCGCTTCTCCTTCGACGCCGGGCTCGGTCCGGTGGGGCGACGGCGCCTGGTCGTCGCGGCAGCCGCCTCCAGCATCTCGGTCAGCCGCTGCTCGCAGTCCCGCCGGTTCTGCAGCTGCGACCGGCTGTCGTCACAGTTGATGACGATCACGCCTTCGTTGGCCCGCCGGCCGATCCGGCTCATCATCCTGGCCTTCAACTCGGGCGGGAATGCCTCGGTGGAACCAAGGTCGAAGCGGAGCTGCGCCCTGGTGTTGGAGCGATTGGCGTGCTGGCCCCCCGGCCCCCCGCTGGGGCCGAATGACCATTCCAGCTCGGCAGGGGAGATCTCGTAGCCGGCGACCTGCATGGTCCGGCGTCCCGGTCAGTCCTCGTAGTACTCGGTGCCGAGGTGGGTGATGAGCTCTTCGCCCATCAGATGACGCAGGTTGTTCTTGAGCTTGGTGAGCTGGATGAAGAGGTCGTTCTCCGGATAAAGGCCGGTGCCCACCTGCGGGCTCTTGAAGTAGAAGGAGAGCCACTCCTGGATGCCCTTGCGCCCGGCCCGCTGGGCCAGGTCCATGAACAGCGCGAGGTCGAGGACGATGGGGGCGGCCAGGATCGAGTCCTTGCAGAGGAAGTCGATCTTGATCTGCATCGGATAGCCAAGCCATCCGAAGATGTCGATGTTGTCCCAGCCCTCCTTGTCGTCGCCCCGCGGCGGGTAGTAGTTGATCCTCACCAGGTGATAGAGGTCGCCGTAGAGGTCGGGGTACACCTCGGGCTGAAGGATGGTCTCCAGGACCCCGAGCTTCGAGACCTCCTTCGAGCGGAAGCTGTCAGGATCGTCGAGTACCTCGCCGTCGCGGTTGCCGAGGATGTTCGTCGAGTACCAACCTCGCACCCCCAGCATCCGCGCCTTCAGAGCCGGGGCAAGGGTGGTCTTGAGAAGGGTCTGTCCGGTCTTGAAGTCCTTGCCGGCGATGGGCACCCCCCGCTCGGTGGCCAGCTCGGTCATGGCGGGGATGTCGACCGCCAGATTGGGCGCACCGTTGGCGAAGGGGACTCCTGACTCGAGGGCGGCGTACGCGTAGATCTGGGAAGGCGCGATGGCGGGGTCGTTCGCCTTCAGCCCCTCGACGAACGCCTCCAGGCTCTGATGGACTGCCGAAGGCTCCCGGTAAGCCTCGGTCGACGCACACCAGACCATCACCAGACGGTCGCAGCCCTGGTCCGCCCGGAAGCGATCGATGTCGTCGATCAGCTGCTGGGCCATGTCCATCTTGTTGCTGCCCTCTTTGACCTGGTCGTAGTCCTCGAGCCGCTTGACCCAATCCGGTGAGAACACAGCCGGCATCGGTTGCACCAGCCGCAGCTCCTCAGCCACCCCTTCGAGCTGGCGCGAGTCGAGCACGCCTGCCTTCATTGCCGCGGCGAAGGCGTCGTCCGAATAGGGGTCCCAGCCACCGAAGACCAGGTCGTCGAGCTCTGCCAGCGGCACGAACTCCTTGATGAGCGGGTTGCGCGAGGCGGTGCGCTTGCCGAGCCTGATGTGGCTCATCTGGGTGAGCGAGCCGAAGGGCTGCGAGTATCCCTTGCGAACGGCTTGGACCCCGGCGATGAAGGTGGTCGCCACGGCCCCCATGCCCGGGGTCAGGACCCCGAGGCGGCCGGTGGCCGGGGCGATTTCGGGGGTCATGTGCGGGCACATTAGGAACGCACAGGCGGTCCCGACAGTCTCGAGGTCGGTCTCGCGGTCTCGATGTCTCAAGGACGGGTGAGCGGGGGTCGATAACGCCTATGCCCATGGTCCTGCAGCCAGGGAGCGACGCAGTGCGTCGGGGATGCGGGTTGCCACGAGGCAATCAAGGGTGCCGGTGGCTAACACCGGAAAGCCCAAGCGGAGGCCGGGGGGCGGCGCCTCCCGGTCTCTCGCGTGCAGGGGTCGAGGCTCGAGACCGTGCGACCTCGAGACCGTGAGACCGTGCGACCTCGAGACCGTGCGACCTCGTTCCCCGGATTTCGTCTAGTTGCCCCTGCGGGCTTAGGGTCCGGCGCTCGCCGGGACCCAGGCTCCCGGTTCTCTCCCCGATATGAGGTGATAATCGATGTCGACGCGCCGAATTCGACGCGGGATGGTGGCGGTCCTGGCATGCTCGCTGCTGACCAATGGTGTGGCAGTGGCCTCGACCCCGCCCGATCCTCCCTTCCGGCTGAGCTATCCGCTCGACGCAGCCCATAGTTCGTTCACAGACAGCTTCGGGCAGCGGAGGTCGGGAGGGCGCCGTCATCACGGCATCGACATGTTCGCCGCCAGGCTCACCCCCGTGTATGCCGCCGCCGATGGGGTCGTGACCCGGATCGACCAGAGCCGGCTGGCCGGGCGTTACCTGGTGGTGGATCACGGTGACGGCTGGGAGACCGCCTACATGCATCTCAACAACGACCTGCCGGGAACCGACAACGGCCGGGCGCCGATCACCATGACTTTCGCCGAAGGCGTCATCGAAGGGGCCGAGGTCACGGCCGGGCAGTTGATCGCCTGGGTGGGCGATTCCGGCAATGCCGAGGGCACGACTCCTCATCTCCACTTCGAGCTCCGCTATGAGGGGCAAGCCCTGGATCCATACCTGCTGCTGGTGGATGCCTTTCAGACCAAACGGGCGGAGTTGGTGATCAACGCCGACGTCGGGGCCAAGCCGATCTGATCAGCCCCCGGAGAGCCGTACCGCATCGTCGAGCCGGGCGGCCTCGCGGGCCGTGGCAACGGCGTCAGCGGTATCCGAGACCTGGCCGATCTCGGGAGCATCGACCGGCGGGAATGGCCCAGACCCCACCCAGATGACGCGCTGAACGCCGGCTTCGCCAACCGCGGCTGCCCAGACCATGGCGATCTCGGAGCCGGGCGGGACAAACGACAGCTCGCGCCCGTCCTCGGCGGCGGAGGCGATGAGGATCGCCGAGAAGCAGCCGGTGCAAGCGGCCGACAGGTGGCCCTCGTCGGACAAATCTCCCACCGCCACCTTCACTTTCTGCTCCTTGAAGGCTGCTCCGGCGTCCGGGTCGGAGACGAATGCCCGCACCTCCCGCTCCGGGGCGGTCAGCAGGGGGATCAGCACTCGTCCCACAGGAGTGTCGGCTCCGACCACGATCACCGGCATGGCCTGGCCCCGCCATCGAAAACGTCAATGATCACGGCCACTTCTGGCATCCCCTGGAGGGTACCGCCCCCCGATCTGCCCCCGGCAGCGAGGTAATATCACTATGGCAATAGGGGAAATGTCCTTTCCCCGGAATCCGAGGTACCGAGTGGCCACCGTCAACATCGATCTGGGCGCCTACAAGCTTGGTTGGCGCGACGAAGTCGAGCTCGAGTTCAAGCCCGAGAAGGGCTTGTCGGCCGATGTGGTCAAGAACATCTCGGAGATGAAGCAAGAGCCGGGCTGGATGCGCGACTTCAGGCTCAAGGCCTACGAGCGGTTCCTCCGCAAGCCGATCCCCAAGTGGGGCGGTGGGGGAGCGCTCGACGAGATCGACTTCGACGACATCTACTACTACGTAAAGCCTTCCGGCGGTCAGTCTCGTGACTGGGACATGGTTCCTGACTCCATCAAGGAGACCTACGAGAAGCTGGGCATCCCCCAGGCCGAGCGCAAGTACCTGGCCGGGGTCACCGCCCAGTACGAATGCCTGCGCGGCGACGTCAGGGTCTACACCGCCGACCGCGGCATGGTCGCCGTCAAGGAGATCCAACCTGGGGATCGGGTCTTCGCGTACGACCAGAAGAAGGGCGTCCTCAAGGTTCAACAGGTCAAGAACTCGGCCCAGACCGATGTCCGCCAGACCTACCGGGTCGAGATCGACGGGGGACGGGTCCTCTATGCCACCGACAACCACCCCCTTCTGAGCCGGCGTGGCGGGGAGGAGGAGTGGACCACGGTTGCCGAGTTGACAGCGGGCAGGGAAGTGGCCGTTGCGACCAGCCTCCCCGACATCGGGACCCCGTACGTTGCGGTCCGGCCCAAGGGCACGCCTGACGGCTTCCCGGAAGAGACCAACCCGAAGATGGCCTGGCTGTTTGGCTATGCGGTTGGGGGCGGGATCGTCGAGGACGACGGCTCACGTCTGGTGCTCGGGGCCGACGGGGACACCGCCGCCGTGTTGCAGGGCACAATCGGTTCGGTCTTCGCCGTCGCCAGTGAAGTGGGCGGCGGGCGCGTAGTGGTCGACACCAAGTCGCTGGTGAGGTGGTTCCAGCGCAACGGCCTGCTGGGTGATCTTCCGTCGAGGCGACTGCCCCAGTGGGTGTTCGGGATCCCCGTGGCGCACCAAGCCGCCTTCCTACGCGGCTGCCTCGACGCGACCCGCACCGCCGGCTTGGCCGGTCCCCTTGCCGGCGACGTCGCCGAGCTGGCCCAACTGGCCGGGCTGGGCGGTGGCACCGGTGGGATCGGGTGGGCCGAAGTCATTTCGATCGAGCCGGCCGATGTTGCCGCCGTGTTCGACATCGAAGTCGATGGCCATCACAACTTCATCGCCGAGGGAGTGTTGGTCCACAACTCCGAGGTGGTCTATCACCGCAACCGGGAGGACCTGGAGAAGCTGGGTGTCCTCTTCATGGACACCGACACCGCAGTGCGCGAGCACCCGGACCTGGTCAAGGAGTACTTCGGAACCATCATCCCTCCCAACGACAACAAGTTTGCCGCTCTGAACTCGGCCGTTTGGTCGGGCGGGTCATTCATCTACGTGCCCCCCGGTGTGCACGTCGACCAGCCGCTGCAGGCCTACTTCCGGATCAACTCGGAGAACATGGGGCAGTTCGAACGGACCCTGATCATCGTGGACGAAGGCGCCTATTGCCACTACGTCGAAGGTTGCAGCGCGCCCGTCTACACCACCGACAGCCTGCACTCGGCGGTGGTCGAGATCATCGTCAAGCGGGGCGGGCGGTGCCGCTACACCACGATTCAGAACTGGTCGCCCAACGTCTTCAACCTGGTGACCAAGCGAGCGGCCGCATACGCCGACGCGACGATGGAATGGGTCGACGGGAACATAGGATCGCGCCTCACGATGAAGTACCCGGCCGTCTGGCTGATGGAGCCCGGAGCCCACGGCGAGGTCCTGTCCATCGCCTTCGCCGGCCGTGGCCAGCATCAGGATGCGGGGGCGAAGATGGTCCACGCCGCCCCGAACACAACCTCCACCATCGTCTCCAAGTCGATCTCCAAGGACGGCGGAAGGGCCGGGTACCGGGGGCTGGTGAGAGTCGAGCCGGGCGCCGAGCACGCCCGCAGCTTCGTGCGTTGCGACGCTCTCATCCTCGACGAGGACAGCCGCTCCGACACCTACCCATCCATGGAGATCGAGGAGAACGACGCCGAGATCGGCCATGAGGCCACGGTGTCCAAGGTGGGTGAGGAGCAGCTCTTCTACTTGATGAGCCGCGGCCTGACCGAGGAACAAGCGACTTCCATGATCGTGGCCGGGTTCATCGAGCCGATCATCAAGGAGCTCCCGATGGAGTACGCGGTAGAGATGAACAAGCTCATCGAGCTCAATATGGTCGAGGCCGGGGCCGTCGGCTGATCGGCTGCACCCCGGCTGCTAACAACCTGCCGTGGGCGTGATTGGTTTCCAAAGAGTCGAGGGGCTGGCGCTCTTCGTCCTGGCGCTGCTCATCTACCGGGACACCGGTTACCCGTGGTGGCTGTTCCTGCTCCTCTGGTTGGTGCCCGACCTGAGTGCGGCCGGCTACCTGGCCAACCCCCGCGTCGGTGCCTTCTTCTACAACGTCGGGCATGTGTTGGTGGGGCCGGCGATCCTGCTTGGTTGGGGGCTTCTGGCCGGGTCCGACCTGGTGACGATGCTCGGCGCGGTCTGGCTGTCACACGTGGGTGGTGACCGGGCTCTCGGATACGGGCTCAAGCACCCGACATCGTTTCAGGACACCCACCTGGGTGTCATCGGGCGAAAGGCCAGGGATCAGCTGGCTGTGAACCCCACCACGAAGCCGAACACGAACCCGCCCCCGAGCGCGTAGATGGCCGAATAGCCGTCGCCCAGGTCGATTATCGGGTCGGCCCCGGCGACCTTGGCCATCGCCGCGGCCACGATCCCTCCGATCATCCCGATGAGTAGCAGGCCGAACAGGTTCCGTCCTTTGGAGAAGAGGCCGGCCACGACTCCCCCCAAACCGCCGACGGCAGCGGCGAGCGCGAGCCCCTGGATTGCTGCTTGGTCCACGTGATCAGACTAGAGCAAGGACTCCAAGTCCAAAGAGCACGATGGATGTCTCAGCTTGGAAAGGGCCCGGCTCTCGATCTGCCTGACTCTCTCCCGGGTGGTGTTCATCATGCGGCCCACCTCCGACAGGGTCCATGGCTCACCGCCGTCGAGGCCGAATCGCCACATGATCACCTCGCGCTCCTCTGGGGCCAGCAGCGCCAACGCCCGCAGGAGGTGATCGCGCCGACTTGCCTCTAGAGCCTTGGAGAACGGGTCTATGGCGGTGACGTCTTCCACCAGGTCGATCAGGACCGCATCTCCATCCTCTCCCACCGGGCGATCGAGGGAAACCGTGTCATTGGGGATGTCGATCGCCGCCAGCACCCGCTCCGGCTCGAGACCGCTCGCCTCCGCCATCTCGTCGAGGGTGGGTGAGCGCCGGTGCTGCTCGACCCATGCCTGCTGGGTGTCCTCGACAGTGCGGACCACGTCCACCATGTGGACAGGCAGCCGGATGGTTCTCGCCTGATTGCCAAGCCCGCGAGTGATGGCTTGCCGGATCCACCAGGTGGCGTAGGTGGAGAACTTGAAGCCCTTGCGCCAATCGAACTTCTCCACTGCCCGGATCAGTCCGAGGTTGCCTTCCTGGATCAGGTCGAGGAGATCGAGGCCGCGACCGTTGTAGCGCTTGGCGATCGAGATCACCAGCCTGAGGTTGGAGCGGATGAAGGCCATCTTGGCCTCCTCTCCCTCCTCTACCAGGGTCTCCAGCCTGTCCTGCTCCCCGGACGCAATCGGCACGGACGAGTCCAAGGCGGAGCTCGCTTTGCGGCCCCGCTCGATCGCTCTTGCCAGGTTGACCTCGTCGTCGGCCGTCAACAGGAGGTGGGAGGACACTTCCTCCAGGTAGATCCCCATGGTGTCGGCCGCAGACGACCCCTGTCTCGCCTGCTTGGTGACCATGACGGGTCCCTCCGCGGCGGAAAGTATCACCGCGGCTGGGAAGGCGCAAGGGGTGGGTGGCCGAGGTTGCTTGCAGGGCTGCAGCGGTAACCTTGCCCGCTCCGTGTCCCGCAAGGTCCAGTTCCGCTTGTTGGTGGCGCTCACGGCCGTTTGGGGTCTGTGGGCCGCGTGGAGCATGTTCGCCCGGACGTCCCCGGTAACCGTCAGGGTGATTGACGACGTCGGGCTCCCGGTGGCAGATGCCGGCGTCTCCCTCGATGGCCGGCCGATGGGATCGACCGCTGCCGACGGGACCATCGTGGTCGACTGGCCGCGGCCGGCCAGCGGCCTGGACGTCATGGCTCCCGGCTACGAGGAGGCGAGCCTCGACGTGGGCGAGCCCGGCGAAGCGCCGATCGAAGTGGTCATGCGCCCCCGGCTGCTTCGGGGGAGGGTGACCGACCCGCAGGGGAACATGGTGGCCGGGGCCTATGTGCTGGCTGGGGCCGGGAACGCAGTCAGCGATGGCGAGGGCCGGTTCGTCGTGCGGAAGGCCGAGCCGGGGGCGATCGAGGTCTGGCGGCCGGCCTGGCAGGGAGCCACTGTCACCTGGGACGGCGGGGCGGCCGAGATCGAGGCCACCATCTCACCTCAAGTGATCAGGGCCGTTCATCTGGGTGGGGAGGCCGTGCAGAAGAGCCTTGGTTACTTCCTGGACATGACCGAGCGTACCGACGTCAACGGTTTGATGATCGACCTCAAGGACGAGACCGGCAGTGTCTTCTACGACTCGAGCATTCAGAGCGTCCAAGCGGTTCGTTCGAAGTGGCTGCTCTACGACCTGCCTGAAGTGGTGCGGCAGGCTGACCAGCGAGGCGTCTACCTGATCGGTCGCATCGTCGCCTTCCAGGATCCGATCGCATCGATCCGTGCGCCGGAGATGGCGGTTTGGGACACCCAGACCGACGCGCCGTATCACAAAGGCGCCCAATACTTCCTCGACCCATCCGATCAAGCCGCCCAGGAGTACGCCCTCGAGCTTGGTAGGGAGGCGTGCATCGCCGGAGTCGACGAGATCCAGTTCGACTACGTCCGTTACCCGGATGGACGGCCCGACTGGGCGCGTTTTGACCAGCCGACCGACGAGGCGACAAGGGTCGCCACCATTCGTGACTTCCTCGCCACTGCGGTGGCCGATCTGCACCCCCTCGGCTGCGCGGTCGCGGCCGATGTGTTCGGCTTCACCACCCAGGCCCTGGACGACGGCGGCATCGGCCAGCAATGGGAGACGGTCACCGAGGTGGTCGACGTGGCTTCTCCCATGCTCTATCCGAGCCACTACGGCAACGGCTGGAACGGTTACGACGACCCCAACGATCATCCGGCGGCGATCGTGTCCGATGCCCTGGAGAGCGGCCTCGAGCGCCTATCGCGCCGCATCATCGTGCGCCCCTGGCTGCAGGACTTCGGGTACCAGACCGAGGAGGTCGAGGCCCAGATCGATCAGGCCGAGCAGCGTGGCCTCGGTTGGATGCTGTGGAACTCCCGCAGCGAGTTCACCGAGGACGCCCTTGGCCCCCCTTCGGATTGAACCTGGTCGACTGCCGGGACTGCCCGCGGCTGGTGGCATGGCGCGAGCAGACCGCCCGCGAGAAGCGTGCAGCCTTTCGAGACGAGACCTATTGGGGGAGGCCGGTCCCGTCGTTCGGTGAAGAACGCGCTCTGATCCTGCTGGTGGGGCTGGCTCCGGCCGCCCATGGCGGGAACCGAACCGGGCGGATGTTCACCGGAGATCGCTCGGGCGACTTCCTCTATCGGGCCCTCCACGCGGCCGGTCTTGCCAATCAGCCAGACAGCATCGCCATCGATGACGGCCTCACCTTGATCGGATGCCGGGTTACCGCCGCCGTCAGGTGCGCGCCTCCTGCCAACAAGCCCACTCCGGCCGAGATCGAGCAATGCTCGCAGTGGTTGCTGCCCGAGCTCGCTATCGAGCGGCGGGTGGTGGTGGCGCTAGGCGCGATCGCTTTCCGGGCCGTTCTCCGACTGGCCCCTCGACTCGGTTGGTTGCTTCCCCGGCCCCTGCCCAAGTTCGGCCACGGAGCGGAGGTGGCCGTCGACAAGGGGCCGAGGTTGTTGGCCAGCTACCACCCCTCCCAGCAGAACACCTTCACCGGCAAGCTCGATCAGGAGATGCTGGTCGCGGTTCTGCGCCGGGCGGCGGCCGTCGCCGGGTTCGCCTGAGGCGACCGGGGGCTGAGGGAATTGCCACTACGCGGATAGTGGTAATACGATCGATGGGGTCGTGGGTCTCGACGCCTCCTCCCTACAAGGCCTGTTCGGCGACGCCCTCGACACGAGAGCCGAAGCCTTTGCCCGATTCGAACAGGCGGCGATGCCGGCCCCCTCGACTGAGTCATGGCGGTACCTGGACCTCGACTTCGACCTGATCGACTATGCGCCCGCAGCCTCGGCCGGGAGTCAGGAAGCGCACGACGATCTGCTGACCGGCCTCCCTTCGCCGGAGGCGGTCGTGATCGATGGCTTCGCATCTGCCTACGGCTCCACGGCCCGCATCATTCCGTTCTCGGAAGTGCCGGTTCCCACCGACTCTGATCGTTTCGGCGCCGGGGCAGCCGCATTCACCCGGGACGGAATCATCATCGATGTCCCTCGCGGCAAGGCCATCTCGGAGCCGCTGGTGATCGACGTACGCGTCCAGTCCTCCGGGACCTCCTCGTATCCGTATGTCGGGATCGAGCTCGATGACGGAGCCGAGGCCGCAGTGGTGGTCGCCTACCGAAGCGCCTCCCACATCGACTCGGTCATGGTGCCCCGCATCGACATAAACGTCGGCCAGGGATCGCACCTCCGCCTGCTCGGCATCCAAAACCTTGGCCATGAGACCCGCAGCGTCTCCTACAACCGGGTCACGGTGGGTAGGGACGCATCGGTCAAGGTCGGCGAGATCGGGCTCGGGGGAGGGTTGGCCCGCCTGGATCTGGGAGTCGGCCTCGACGGATCAGGGGCCGAGGTGCAGGTCACCGGGCTGTACTTCGGCCACCGCCAACAGATCCTCGATTACCGGCTGGTGATAACCCATCGCGGTGCGAACACCAGAAGCAACGTCTTCCTCAAAGGCGCAGTCGAAGATCAGGCACAGTCGATCTTCGCTGGGCTGCTGAAGATCGAGAAGGACGCCAGGCACTCGTCGGCCTTCGAGACCAATCGCAACCTGGTCCTGTCCGAAGACGCCAAGGCCAACTCGGTCCCCAACCTCGAAATCCTGTGCAACGACGTCATGTGCGGACACGCATCATCGGTGGGCCCGCTCGAGGAGGAGCACCTCTATTACCTGCAAAGCCGGGGTTTGAGGCAGCGCCCGGCCGAGCGCTTGCTGGTCGGTGGCTTCTTCCGGGAAATCGTCCAGCGTTTGCCCGTCGACGGAGTGGCCGGCCCGGTCACCGAGGTCGTCGACCAGCGGTTTGCCCTTGCCCAAGCGGAGGGACGGGTATGAGCTGGCTGCCGGTCGGCAGGCTCGAGGACCTGCCCGACGGCCGAGGGGTGCTGGTGGAGTTCGGTGAGGACCGGATCGCCATCTTCCGAGTCGGTGACCGGGTCTACGCCATCGGAGACCGCTGCAGCCATGCCGAGGCCTCGCTGTCCGAGGGTGACTTGTTCGGCACGGAGATCGAGTGTCCCCGTCACGGCTCGGCCTTCGACCTGGAGACGGGGCGGCCCCTGACTCTCCCCGCCACCCGACCCGTCTCCACCTATGAGGTGCGGGTGGAGGATGGCGAGGTGGAAGTGGAGGTGACCCCGTGAGCTCAGCCCTGCTCGTCAAGGGCCTCAGCGCCTCCGCCGGCGGCCGGCCGATTCTGGACGGCATCAACCTCGAGGTGCCGTTCGGTGAGGTCCATGCCCTGATGGGGCCCAACGGCTCGGGCAAGTCGACCTTCTGCCACGTGCTGACTGGTCGCAGCGGCTACGAGGTGAGCGGGACCGCCCTGCTGGACGGGCAACCTCTGCTCGATCTGCCGGTCGACGAGCGAGCCCGCCTCGGCCTGCTCCAGGGATTCCAATACCCGGTCGAGATCCCAGGCGTAGCCCTGCGGGAGTTGTTGCTGGAGGCCGGACGCGAGCGCCACCGCAGCCCGGTGGAGGTCCAGGCCTCCCTCGACGACGCGGCGGCCCGCTTCGAGATGGATCGCTTCCTCGACCGTGCCGTCAACGATGACCTTTCCGGCGGGGAGAAGAAGAGGTCCGAGATCCTGCAGATGTCTGTGCTGCGGCCCAAGGTCGCGCTACTCGACGAAATCGACTCAGGCTTGGACATCGACGCTGTACGGGAGGTGGCGGCGGCCGTCGAGCAGATGCGGGGGCCCGAGGTGGGAGTGGTGATGATCACCCACTATTCCCGGATCCTCAAGCACATCACTCCAGACCGGGTACATGTGATGATCTATGGCCGGATCGTCGTCAGCGGTGGCCCGGAGCTGGCCGACGAGCTGGAGACGGGGGGCTACGAGCGCCTCCAGGAGCGGTTGGGCATCACCCCGCCGGCTTCGACCACGACGGAAAAGCCGCCGTCCGAGTTCTTCACCGAGACGCCTTTCGACTGAAAAGAAGGGCCCGCGACCGGCCTTTGACCGGTCGGTGGCTGACAACTACACTCCGCGCGAGCGGTCTCAGGTCTGTTTGTCATGCCCGAGACAAGGGAGTAGGGGTGGGAACAGTGGGCGCGGAACCTTTCGCGATGTGCATTCGCAGGGGGTCGAACGGGCATCGCTTCATTTGTGTCTCGGCGGTGTTTGCCCGCGTATGAAGACCGTGATCCTCGCCGGCGGGGTAGGAAACCGACTCGCCGGTACCACTGAGGTCGGGCCCAAGCCTCTGATCGAGATCGGCGAGCGGCCGATCCTCTGGCATGTGATGTCCCACTACTCCCACTTCGGGTTCTCGGAGTTCATCGTGGCGGCCGGCTACCGGGGCGACCTCATCAAGCGGTACTTCATGGACTATCACGTCGCCCAGCACGACGTCCGCATCCACGTGGCGACCGGCAAGGTAGAGATTGCGACCCCTCCAGACATTGCAGACTGGGTCGTTGATGTGATCGACACCGGCCTGGGAACGCAATCTGGCGGGCGGATCAAGCGCCTGTCACCACAACTCGGTCACGAGCCCTTCATGGCGACATTTGGCGACGGAGTCGGCGACATCGACCTGATTGCGCTCCTCGACTTCCACCGTTCGCACGGGCGCATCGCCACTGTGACCGCGGCCCACCCCTCACCTCGCTTCGGCGAGCTGAGGCTGGATGGCGACCTCGTGGTCGAGTTCTCCGAGAAGCCGATGGAAGCCGGGTGGGTCTTTGCCGGCTACATGGTCTTCGAACCAGGGGTCTTCGAGTACATCACTGGCGACGACGAGCCGATCTCTCCGGAGTCGATTGCTCGGTTGGCCAAGGATGGCGAGTTGATGGCATATCGACACGAGGGCTTCTTTCACGGCGTGGACACCTTGCGAGACATCGCAACTCTCCAGGAACTCTGGTCGAGTAGCTCCCCACCCTGGAAGGTTTGGTGACTCCAATGTCTGGTGCAGCCGAATCCTGCTGGGCGTGCGGATCAAAGGACCTCACATCGATCTACGAGATGGACGGCATCC
>DATBMA010000117.1:0-23432 GCA_036555105.1 Acidimicrobiia bacterium | reverse complement strand
GTGCGCTCCGCCACACCGATCAGCTTGGCTTCGAACCGGCGGCGAGCCTCGGTCACATCGGCCCGAAACCGCGGGCGGTCCTGAGCCGCCAGCTCCATCGCCGTTGCCATCCCCACCGCACCCGCCACGTTCTGGGTCCCGGAGCGACGACCCAGCTCCTGGCCGCCCCCGTGCAACAGTGGCTCGAGCGCAAGACCATCCCGCACATAGAGCAGACCCACCCCTTTGGGACCGCCGAATTTGTGGGCCGCCAGCGTCAGCAGGTCGACACCAAAGATGTCGACCGTCACTTCCTCTGAGATGAAGGCCTGGACCGCGTCGGTATGGACCATGACCTCAGAATGCCTGGTGCGGGCTGCCTCAGCCACGGCGGCCACCGGCTGGATGGTGCCGGTCTCGTTGTTGGCGGCCATCACCGACACGACGGCGGTATCGGTGGTGATCGCCGTCGCCATCGTCTCAGGGTTGACCCGGCCGAGCCGATCCACCCCGGTGATGGTCACCTGGCAGCCGAGGCGGCCCAGGAACTCCGCAGTCTCGAGCACTGCCTCGTGCTCGGTGGCAACGGTGACGACGCCGCCCCGGCGGCCGCCGGCGAGAGCCGCCCCTTGGAGGGCGAGGTTGTCCGACTCGGTGCCGCCCCCGGTGAACACCAACTCGAGTGGCCGGCAGCCGAGAATGGTCGCCGCCCGCTCCCGCGCCTCCTCCAGGGCGTTCTTGGCCAGACGGGAGACACCATGGATTCCGGAGGGGTTTCCAAAGCTGTGGGAGGCGAACGGCGCCATCGCCTCCCAGACCTCGGGGCGCATCGGCGTGGTGGCGGCGTGATCGAGGTAGATCGAGTCGTGTGCCATCGAGAGTGAGTTTATGAGCACCCCGGTACCGTAAGACGATGATCGAAGTCGGCTCGATCGTCATCCGTGTCGACGATCTGCAACGCCAGGTGGCCTTCTGGGAGGCTGCTCTCGACTACGTGCGCCGAGAAGGTGAGGCCGAAGACTTCGTCATGCTTCGACCCCGGGATGGTCGCGGGCCCAACCTCTCCTTGGATCGAGTGCGGTCGACGGTGCAGGTCCCGCCCCGCATCCACCTCGACCTCTACACCGAGGATCAGGCGGGGGAGGTGCAGCGCCTCCTTACCCTTGGCGCCACCGAGGTCCACTGGGACAAGCGGCCGCCCGATGCCGACTACGTGATACTGGCCGACCCGGAGGGCAACCGCTTCTGCGTGGTCGATATCACCAAGTAGGCCGAAGCGGCTACTCCCAGCCGCTCACCAACTCGATCAGGGTCCTCACGCCGAAGCCGGTGGCCCCCTTGGTGACGTATCCCTCATCCTTCTCCGCCCGGGCCGGGCCGGCCACGTCCAGGTGAGCCCACGGGGTATCACCGACGAACTCTTCGAGCAGGAGTGCGGCAGTAATCGCCCCTCCGAACCGCCCGCCGATGTTCTTCATGTCTGCGATGTCGGAGTCGATCCCCGCGCGGTGATCGGCGGGCAGCGGCATACGCCAAACCCGCTCGCCGGCCGCCCGCGCCGCAGACTCCACCCTCGAGATCGCAGACTCATCGTTCCCGAAAAGGCCGGCGATCTTGAGACCGAGGGCGATCTTGGCAGCGCCGGTGAGGGTGGCGACATCGACTACAAGGTCGGGTTCGGCCTCGATGGCGAAGGAAAGGGCGTCGGCCAGAACCAATCGGCCTTCGGCATCGGTGTTGAGCACTTCGATCGTCTTGCCGTTGCGGGCCTTGACCACGTCGCCCGGCTTCAACGCACCTCCCCCAGGCAGGTTCTCGGCCAAGGGCGCCAGTGCCGTCACCTTTACCGGCAATTGGAGGCGGGCACAGGCAATGGATGCGGCCACCACTGCCGCCGCCCCGCACATGTCGGTCTTCATCGTCTCCATGTCGACTGCCGGCTTGATCGAGAGCCCGCCCGAGTCGAACACGATTCCCTTTCCCACCAGCACGACATGGCCCAAAGGCTCCGGGGGCGAATACTCGGCCCGGAACAGGCAGGGAGGACGGTAAGAGCCGGCCCCGACTCCGAGGATCGCTTCCATTCCCTCCCGGCGGAGCCGCTCGGACTCCCATACCTCGAATCCAAGGCCGGCGGATGCAGCTGCCTCCCCCATCGCTCCAGCCAGGTCGGCTGGGCCTTTGCCACCGGCCGGCTCATTCCCCCAATCGCGAGCCAGCCCCACGGCGTCGGCCACCACCTGGGCCCGCTCTACCTCCGGCTTGGCCACCGGAGTGCAAAGGATGAGGTCGGGCTCGCCACCCGCCACCTCACTTCGGTGCCGGTCGAACCGGTACCCGGCCAGCCGGAACCCCTCCACCACTGCCCCGGCGGCTCCCTCGACATCGACCAGATGAAGAGTGGTGGCGACCCGATCGACCTTGGGGAGGGCGCGCCTCATGGCAGCGGAAGCAGACCTGATCACTTCGAGATCGGCCTCCTCCCCCAGCCCGACGAATAGGACCGCCTTGTAAGACAGAGCACCGGCCGTGGGGACCAATGCCGTCTGGCCGGACTTGCCTTCGAATTTGAGAGCCCGGAGATGGTCGTCCAGCCAAGGGCGCAGCGCCGACATCGCCCAGGCCGCCCCCGGGCCCGGTGTCAGCCCGGTCAGCAACGGCACCGCCAGCAACGGCCCTGAGCCTTTGTCGAAGCTTCGCCCGCTCTTGATCGCCACCAAACCGCTCCTTCGGGAGGGCCGAGGATACGGATCTCATCTTTGGGCTATAGTTTCGGGCAGCAATGAGTCGTCCCGCCACCTGCGCGTGCTGCATGTGTTGCCCTCCCGGGCGCGGGACTGATTGCTGCTAGCCGTTCGACGACACAGCCTCACCACAGGACCCGCACCCACCCGGTGCGGGTTTTTCTTTTCCAGGAGAACCGAATGACATCAACTCTCAAGGCCAGACCCGGGCTCAGCCGGGCCAGTGGTCGGGAGGTTCGCCGCTTCGACGACGTGCGCGAGCTGCTGCCCTCGGTCGAAAACCCGACCCCGCTTGTCCGCCTCAACCGCTTGGTCCCCCCGTCGGCAGAGCTCTATCTCAAGCTGGAATGGCTGAACCCGTTCGGCTCGGTCAAGGATCGGGCTGCGGCCGCAATGCTCGAAGGACTGCGGCGGGATGGCTTGGCCCCGGACGACCTGGTCGAGGCATCTTCTGGCAACACCGCCATCGCCCTGGCTGCCCTCGCCAACCTGGAGGGGGTCAAGGTGACGATCACCATCCCGGATGGGGTCCCGGAGGAGAAGAAGACGCTGCTCCGGATGTTAGGGGCTGAGGTGTGGGAGACGCCGGACGATCTCTGCCCGGTCGACCTGCCCAAGGATGGTGCCATCGCCCTCGCCCGCTCGCTCGCCGAAAGCCCGGGCAGCAAATTCATCTGGCCCGACCAGTACTCCAACCCCGACAACGTCCGCGCCCACTACGAGACGACCGGGCCTGAGATCTGGCGCCAGACCGAGGGCAAGGTGAAGGCTTTCCTGGCGGGTCTCGGCACGACCGGCACCATCACCGGGGTCGGGCGATTCCTGAAGGAGCGTGATCCCTCCATCCAGGTGATCGCCATCGAGCCGGAGCCCGGCCACCGACTCCCGGGACTCAAGAGCTTCAAGGAAGCCAATGAGCCGGCCATCTTCGACCGCTCGGTCATTGACCAGGTGGTGGTGGTATCCGATCTGGACGCCTATGAGATGACCAAGCGCCTGTTCCGGGAGGAAGCGGTCATGGCCGGTCCTTCCACCGGAGCCGTCGTCCATGCCGCTATCGATCTCGGCGTGGAAGGCCCGGCGGTTGCCATCTCTGCCGACTCCGGTCTCAAGTACGCCAGCTTCTTCGCAGAGGTCCTCGGCGACGAGGGCCAACCAACCCCATGACCAGACAAGGAGCACAACGATGACCCAGACCAGTGCAATTCCGGGAGTCGCGGAGCGGCCAGCTCCTGACGCCACTCTCGACACCTCCGGGCTGCTCTGCCCGCTCCCGGTCTACAAGGCCTCGCTTGCCCTCAAAGAGCTGACGGCCGGCCAGGTCCTGGAGTTGGTGACCACCGACCCTGGCTCACTCGCCGACATCCCGGCCCTTGCCCGCCAACGGGGTGACACCTTGCTGGACTTCGAGGACCGTTCCACCAGCCAGATCTTCTGGATCGAAAAAGGTGCCAGATCATGACCGCCCTCACTGTCGTCGACGATCAGGCTCCCGGGGCCGAGGCCGAGCCCAAGCCCAAACGGATCGCACTCGTTGCATCCAAAGGAACCCTCGACCAGGCCTATCCGCCACTGATCCTGGCCACCACCGCGGCCAGCCTGGGCTGGGAAGCCGGCGTCTACTTCACGTTCTATGGGCTCGACATCCTCCACAAGGACCGGCTGCCCAAGCTGAAAGTGGCCTCACTCGCCAATCCGGCCGGGCCGATTCAGCTGCCCAACTTGCTCGGCGCCATGCCCGGGGCCACTGCCGCCGCCACCAAGGTGATGCACAAGTGGATGAAGGACGCAGCGATGCCGGAGGTCCCCGAATTCATCGACATGGCCAAGGGGCTGGGGGTTCGCTTCTTCGCATGCTCCACCACGATGGGGGTGATGGGGGTGAAGGAAGAGGACTTGATTGATGGTTGCGAGATCGCCGGCGCCGCCGCCTTCCTGGACTTCGCCTCGGAAGCGGAAGTGCAGCTGTTCATTTGAGGCGCTACCTCAAGTAGGGAGTACCAAATATCAAGGACCAAGTAACACGATTGGACCTCGCGCCCTGGTTCCAGAGGAGGGCACGACTGCCTGCGCAAGTCCCCACTGTCTTGCTGAGCAGCGGCCGGCGGGCTCCTGTCTCGGTACCAAGTACTGGGTGCTGAGTACTTCTTCCAATGAGGACCATGCTCTCGATCGCCATCGATGCTCCGCCCGAACGAGTCTGGCCACTTCTGGCCGATCTCGACGGGCACGCCGAGTGGATGTCCGACGTCCGCTCGATCGAGTTCGAGACCTCCAAGCGCTACGGCCTCGGCACCAAGGTCCGGATCCATACCAAGGTCGGGCCATTCACCACCGACGACCTGATGGAGGTTGATGCGTGGGAGGAGGGGCGTCGCATTGCCATGTCCCATCTCGGAGCCGTACGCGGGCACGGTGAGTTCCTGCTCGAGGGAGGAGATGGGCGTTCGCGCTTCGTCTGGACCGAAGAGCTGCACTTCCCCTGGTATCTAGGCGGGCCGGTTGGGGAGGTCATCGCCCGCCCACTGCTCTCGCGGATCTGGCGGTCGAACCTAGATCGGCTCAAGCAAAGAGCGGAAGGCGGCTGACGTCAGCGGCCCGTGAACTTGGCGGATCGCTTCTCGACGAAGGCAATAACACCCTCCCGAGCATCCTCGGTCCAGAAGCAATCGGCGAAGGCGTCGGACTCGGCTTGCATCCCCTCTGCCAGCGGTCGGCCCCACCCGCCGGCCAGCGCCTTCTTGGCCGCAGCCAATCCCAACGTCGGTCCCTGTGCCCAGGCTGCGGCATCCGCCATCGCCTGCTCGAGGAGTTCGCCGCGGGGCAGAACCCGGTCGGCCAACCCGAGCTCCTTGGCCTCCTCTGCCCCGACGAACCGGCCGCTGTAGACCATCTCCTTGGCACGCTGAAAACCGATCAGCCGGGGAAGTCGTTGGGTGCCTCCGGCCCCAGGGATGATCCCGAGCTTGATCTCGGGCTGGCCCACTTGGGCGTCCTCCGCCAGGTATCTGAAGTCGGCCCCCATCGCCAGCTCGAGCCCGCCGCCCAGGGCGTAGCCGAACACCGCGGCGATGGTCGGCTTTTGGAGGCTCTCGAGGGCGGCGATGGCGACAGAGAGGAGGCCAGAGGTTTGCTCTTCGCCCCCACCCGCATGACTGGCCTGAAATCCCTTTATGTCGGCTCCTGCCGCGAAGTGCGGCTCACCGGTCACGACAACTGCCCGAATGGTCGGGTCGGCGGCGGAGCCGAACGCTTCTGTCAGCTCTCCGGCCAGCTCCGGGCTGAGAGCATTCACGGGCGGGCGGTTGAGACCGACCACTGCCACCGCCCCCTCCACCGAGAACTCGACCAAGGCCAAACCAAACCCCCGATCCCACCGTTCTGGCGCGTGATTATGCCCCTATAGGGGCGCTCTTACCCGCCAGAACGGGGGTTTGGGGGTTACCGCCGGCGGGTGGGGACCGAAGGAAGGTCGGCCAGGGCGAGGGCCTCGTCCTCGGCCAGGTGCCGGATCCTGGCACGCCCGTCCACCACCACCACTCCCTTCCCGGGCTCGAGCACCTTCACCGGGTTGAGGTCGAGCTCAGCCAGCTCAGGGACGGCGCCGATCAGGGCCGAAAGCCTGAGAAGGGTCTGCTCCGCCGCCTCGACATCTCCGGCCGGGAGGTTGCGGTAGCCATCGAAGAGCCTGGCCCCGCGGATGGAGCGCACCATGGCCGCCGCATCCCGGTCGGTGAGGGGCTGGATCCGGAAGACCACATCGCCGAGCAACTCCACCAGCACCCCGCCGAGACCAAACACGATCAGCGGCCCGAAGTTGGGGTCCTCCACCATTCCCATCAGAACCTCGTGCCCGCCCTCCACCATCTCCTGGACGATGACTCCCTCCGCTTCCGGCACCGCAGAGCGGATCTGTCGAAACCCGGCCCGCACCGCCGCCTCCCCCGCCAGGCCGAGCAAGACCCCGCCCACCTCGGTCTTGTGAAGGACCCCCGGCGCAACCACCTTGAGGGCAACCGGGCCACCGACCATGGCGGCGGCCGCGATGGCAGCGTCCTCATCGGCGGCGACGTTGGAGATCGCATGCCTGATCCCGGCGGCGCTCAACACCGAGTCGAACTCCTCGGCGGTGAGCCAGCCGCCCTCGGGTCCGGTCCGCTCCAATGCGGCTGCGACGGTGACACGGGCAGCATCGATGTCGAGATCAGGAAACACCGGCACTGCCCCTGGGTCGCGATTCCTCCACTCCGTGTAGCGGACCGCTCTCGACAGGGCCACCGCTCCTTCCTCCGGGAACTGGTAGATGGGGATGGCACGCCGGCCGGCCCCGAGCAGGGGAGCCGCCTCCTGCTGCATGAATACGGCCAGGACCGGCACCACCCCTTCGTACTCATCCATGACCTCTTTGAGAGCTGCCGCCACTTCCTCGGACCCCTCCGGCGTGGTTGGAACGAAGATGACCATTACCGCATCGACCTCTTCCGACTCGAGCAGTGCCTGCAGACATTGGCGGTACTGATCCGGACCGCCGGAGGCGATGGTGTCGACCGGGTTGCGGGTGGAGGCCTCCACCGGCAGCACGATGCGCAGCCGCGCCTGCACCTCGGCCGACAACTCCGGGAGGAACAACCCGTTGGCCTCGAGCGCGTCCGCGGCCAGGATCCCGGGGCCTCCCCCATTGGTGAGGATCCCCACCCGCCTGCCCAGAGGCAGGGGTTGCTTGGCCAACAGGGATGCCACTGCGAACTGTTCCTCGATGGTGTTGGTCCTGATGACGCCGGCCTGTTCGAACAGTGCTTCAACCGCCGCATCGGAGCTGGCCAGCGCGCCGGTGTGACTCGAGGCGGCCCGGCTCCCCGCGCCGGTCCTACCCGACTTCACGGCCACGATCGGCTTCCGACGGCCGATGCGGCGGGCGATCCGTGAGAACTTGCGAGGGGTCCCGAATGACTCGAGATACAGGAGGATCACGTCGGTGGCAGGGTCGTCCTCCCAGGCCAGCAGTAGGTCGTGCCCGGACACATCGGCCAGGTTGCCCACCGACACGAACTGTGAGACCCCAACGTTCGTGCGGCGGGCATAGTCGAGGATGGCTATGCCGAGTGCGCCCGACTGGCTCGACATCGCGATCGTCCCCTGGGGAGGGAATACCGGGGCAAAGGTTCCGTTGAGGCGCACCGCTGCGGATGTATTGACCACCCCCATGCAGTTCGGCCCGATCATCCGCATCCCTGCGGACCTCACCACCTCCACCAGCTCTGCTTCGCGCTCAACCCCCTCGGCATCGGTCTCGGCAAAGCCGGCCGAGATGACAACCAATCCCCGCACCCCTTTGGCCCCGCACTGGCGCGCTGCCTCGACCACTAACGGGGCGGGCACGACAATGAAGGCGAGGTCGACCGGGTCGGAGATGTCGAGAATGGATGGATAGGCGCGGACCGAGTGCACCACCACCGCGTTGGGGTTGACCGGGAAGAGGGGGCCGGTGAATCCGGCCTGCAGGAGATTCAGGAAGAGCCGGTTGCCGATCGACCCGGTCCGGTTGCTCGCACCGATCACAGCCACAGAACGCGGGAACAAGAGAGGGAGGATCGAGGCGGCCACCGCCTGCTTCTCTCTGGCGCCTGCCGCCTCCACCACGTCCTCGGACTCGGCGACCGGGAAGTCGACGGTGTAGACGCCGACTTCGAGCGACCGGCTCATGGAGTAACCGCTGTTGCGGAACACCCGCATCATCTGGACGTTGGATGGCAGCACGAAGGCCCGAAACCCGGCTACATCATGGGAGCGGGCATGAGAGGTCAGCAGCTGGAGGAGCTCGGTGCCGATCCCGCGTCCCTGGTGGGAGTCGACCACTGTGAACGCCACCTCGGCAACCGAGTCATCGTCTGGCAGGCGGTCGTAGCGACCAACTCCGACGATCTCCGGCCCGTCGAGCACGACCAGCGCCATACGGCGGTCGTAGTCGACATGGGTGAAATACTCGACCTCGCTGGGCTCGAGACTGTCTTTGACCCGGAAGAAGCGGAAGTAGCGGCTTTCCGGGCTCAGGTGCTCGAAGAACCTGACCAGGCGCTCACCATCGTCGGGTTTGATCGGGCGGACCTGGACCATGCCGCCATCGCGCAGGACGAGGTCGAGCTCGTACTCGGCGGGATAGGCAGCCATGATCCGAGGCTAGGGGGAAGACGGTCTCACGGTCTCACCGTCTCATGGTCGCACGAGGCCCGGGTTCGCCTTGCACAGGTGGGCAGGTCCGCGGGTAGTTTCGGCGACTTGAGGCTCCGCCCTGTCATCGGGGTGACGCTGGTGTTGGGCAGCATCGCGGCTTGCTCGGCCACCACCACGGTGGTGGGGGAGATCAGCGACAGCAGCATCTCGGTCAACAACTCGATCCCGCCGCCCGACATCTGGGTCGAGCTGCACAGCGTTGGCAGTCGCCCGTGCCCTCTGGCGGTCGTACTCACCAACGCCGATCCCGGCGCCCTCCCGGTCGAGGGCGAACAGGTGGTGATCGACGGCAGCACCGTGCTCGACATCCTCGAGGTCGCCTACATAGATGGAGAGGCGACGGCGGAGAGGCCGGTCGTCGTGCAGCCGGGCGAGACCGTCCGGGTTCAGATCGCGTTCGAGGAGGCGATAGCGGAGGACCGCGTCATCCTTTGCAACGGGCCAGGCGACTACGAGGCGGGTAGGTACGTTGCCCTGCCCTTCAGCTAGGCCGGAATCCGTCGAACCCGTGCCAGGTCTGCAACCAAGGGTCCAGAGGTGAGACGTCCGACGTCCGACGTGAGACCGTGAGACTGTGAGACGTGAGACCCTCCTCGTGCCCGGGGTGGGAGTCGAACCCACACGCCCTCTCGGGCCGGGGTGTTTAAGACCCCTCCGTCTACCGGTTTCGGCACCCGGGCGGTCGGGCCCAGCCTATCGGCCGGCTTCGGCGAGGAGCTGGGCAGCGATCCCATCCAACAGGTCGGCCACCGACACCCGCATCGACTCAGCGCCGAGGAACTGCAGCGAAGATTGGGCAACGACCGCGCCCCCCAGGATCACGGCGGCGCGGGCGGGAACCAGCCCTGGTAGTGCCTCGGTCTGTTGCATGGTCAGCCCCGCCAGCCGATCGACCAGGCCGTCGAGCTCTGACTTGGTGATGGTGGAGCCGTCGACCTCATCCGAGACGAGATGAATGGCTGCCAAGGTGGTCCAAGTGCCTCCGCTGCCCAGGACCGCGTCGTGCTCGGGAACCGACATCACCGAGAACAGCTCATGGCAGTGGGCACGGGCGGCTTCCACCTCGGCCGCAGGCGCTGGACGGGACGGTAGGAAGCGCTCGGTGAGCCGCACCGAGCCGATGTCGATCGACCTGCCGCCCTCGGCCACGACGAACTCGGTACTCCCGCCCCCGATGTCCACCACCACCGGTTTCGAGTCCGGAGGGAGTCGCGAGGTGGCCCCTGCATAGGACAGCCTGGCTTCTTCGTCCCCGGAGATGATCTCGGGTCGAAAGCCGAGGGCCGTTTCCGCCCGATCAAAGAAGGAATCGCGGTTGGCGGCGTCCCGGCTGGCCGAGGTGCCGACCGCTCTGGCCTTTTCGACGCCCAGCTGGCGCATGCGCCCGCCGAATTCGAGCAGGGCGATGAGAGTGCGATCGACCGCCTCTGCCGCGAACTCACCGGTGGCGTCCACTCCCCGGCCCAGCCCGGTAACCCGTTCCCAACGGCCGAGCTCGACGGCTCCGTCGCCGATCCTTCGGATTACCAGCATGCGCATCGAGTTGGTGCCGATGTCGACGGCGGCGACCGTGGTCAGGGGCGAGGAAGCCACTTCGGATTCCTGATTGATCCGATGACACAGGGCTCGGAGCAGTCGAGCGGTTCCACCCAATCGGCCACCAGCGCCCCGACCGGGTTGTCGTTGCCCGCTCTGGAGTCGGCGTAATGGGCATGGAGGCACTTGACGCCACGGTCGGCCCCGCCTACCCCGCCGGTCGGTTGCACCGCTTGGGACTGATCGGCCCAGGCATTCCGAGTGGCTGCGTAGCGAGCGTGAGCTCGTTCGAGCTCGGCACCGAAGGCAGCGTCGGCCTCGGTCTTCTGCTCCATCCGCTTCACCCCGCCTGCCGCCTCCAGCCGACCGATTCGCTTCGACGCCAGCGGGCAGGTGAGCCAGAACAACGTTGGGAACGGAGTTCCGTCATCGAGATGGGGAGGGACCCTCACCACCACCGGCAGCCCGAGGTGACAGCTCGAAGCCACCTCCACCGGGGAGCGGAGCGGCCGCCCCAGCTGTGCCTCCACCTGCTCAGCGGCAGCCGAGCGCACCACCCGGATCTACTTGCTCGCGTCCGACCCCGTCAGGAACGACCACAGCTCCATGTACCAGGGGAGGTCGGGTTCGGGCTCGTCTCTGACTTCCGGTTGCGGCTCCGTGCCGGGCGGGGAGACGACGACATAGGCGGTTTCGCCGGGGAAGACGTACCCCAGCTTCTCCCTGGCGAGCCGCTCGATCTCCACCGGGGTGTTGAGGGCCGAGATCTCGGATTGGAGCACCTGATTCTCGTCTTCGACAGCCGCCAGTTGGGCAGCCGCCTCCGCCACCTCCCTGCGCTGGGCCAAGATCTGCTGGAAGGGGACGATGGCCGAGACGAAGGCCACCCCGAGGACGACCAACACCAGCGTGGTGGCGACGATCCCGAGCCGGCTTCGCCTCATCCGACGCCTCGCAGGATCGAGCGCCCGGCATAGCGGGCCTCCTTGCCGAGCAGTTCCTCGATGCGCATCAGCTCGTTGTACTTGGCGGTTCGCTCCCCCCGGGCGGGTGCACCCGACTTCATCTGGCCGGCGTTGGTGGCAACCGCCAGGTGCGAGATGAACACGTCCTCGGTCTCCCCGGAGCGATGCGAGATCATCCGCCCGTAGCCCGAGACGGCGGCGAGTTCCACAGTGTGCATGGTCTCGGAGAGGGTCCCGATCTGATTCACCTTGATCAGGATGGCATTGGCCAGACCGTCCTCGATTCCTTTCCGGAAGATCTCCTGATTGGTGACGAAGACGTCGTCGCCCACCAACTGCACCGACTCGCCAAGACGGGCGGTCAAGGCCAGCCATCCGGTGCGGTCGTCCTCGGCCATGCCGTCCTCGATCGAGACGAGCGGAAAGTCGCCTGCGACCGCCGCCAGCCAGTCGACCATTTCGTCACTGGAGAGCTCGCGGCCATCCAGCAAGTAGTGGCCATCGCGGAACATCTCGGAAGCTGCCACATCGAGGGCGAGAAAGACATCCTCCCCCAACCGGTATCCGGCGCCAGTCACGGCCTCTGCCAGCGCGTCCAGCGCAGCCCGGTTGCTTTCGAGATCGGGAGCGAAGCCACCTTCGTCGCCGACGTTGGTGGAGAGGCCTCGCTGCTTGAGCCCATGTGCGAGCCGGTGGTACACCTCCACCCCGGCCCGAACGGCCTCCGAGAAGGTCGGGAGCCCGGCGGGAACGATCATGAACTCCTGCACATCCACCGAGTTGGCCGCGTGCACTCCTCCGTTGAGGACATTGAAGAAAGGCACCGGCAGCAGGCGGGCGCTGGCGCCGCCCAGGTAGCGGAATAGCGGCATGTCCAGTTCCGCGGCCGCCGCCCTGGCGGTGGCGAGAGACACGGCCAACATTCCGTTGGCCCCGAGCCGTGCCTTGTTGGGAGTCCCGTCCAGATCGATCAGAAGCTGGTCGATCTCCTCTTGCCGGGTGGCGTCGGCCCCGATGAGTGCGGGCTTTATCTCGTCGGCAATCCCGGCCAAGACCTTGCCCACGCCTTTGCCGCCGAACCGGTCCTCGCCGTCGCGCAACTCCAGCGCCTCGAGGCTCCCGGTAGACGCCCCGGACGGCGAAGCGGCCCGTCCGACCACGCCACTGGCAAGGACTACGTCGGCCTCGACTGTCGGGTTCCCGCGCGAATCGAGGACCAGGCGGGCACGTATGTCTGAGATCTCGGCGCGCATTGGACGGTCAGCCAAGCTAACACCGCCCCCGCGGCTAACCGGGATCTAGAACGCTGGTCAGGTCGTGGTGGTCGGGGGCGGTTTCCAGAGGTCCAAGCTGAACGACTTCTTCTCCAGACCGGTCACGACAAAGGTCGTCATGACCTTGTCGGCGATCGTCTGTCGCTTGGCATCGACCAAGGGCAGCAAGTAGCCGAGGCCGCAGATCAGCGAGTCGAGGATGTGAGCGAACTTGCGCCCGATCCCGGCGCCGCTGCCGATCAGCTGGCCCTGCAGGTTGACGACCCTGGTGCCCATGATCGCCTTGCCTGGGGTCTGGCCACTGACGCCGTCCAGATGGCCGAGGTATGCGATGTATGCAATCGAAAGGATGTTGAAGAAGAAGCTCACGCGATAGGTGAGAAGGGAGACGATGAATACCGGCGCCCAGTCCACCAGGAAGCCGAGGGCCCTGGTCGCCCAGTCGGCCAGCGGAGACGGCACGCCGGGAGGCGGGGTGGGCTGGCTGGGTACGGGCGGAGGGGGTGGAGGGGGCGGTGGAGCTGGGGGCGGCGGGGGCTCGTTGGTGGTCATCCCTTCCTTTCTGGGCGGCGCGGCATTCAACCATCGAACTTGCCCGCCTGCCTTGCAATGCCACCATCGATTTCGACAGCCGAGGAGCCTGCCTCACGTGTCAGCAACCATGGTGAGACAGCAGGTGACAGAGTCTCGGCGCCAGCCCTCGTGCGGGGAGTCGATCAGGGAAGGAGGCCGAGACGGGTCAGCTGTCTTTCCACCACTTGCAGATAAGCGGGAGGACCGGAGACGCGAATGCTGATGATGCCGTCGACCTCATCCCCGACATCGCGCCTGACGTCCGGCAGGAGACGGGCCGACAACTCGCGATACTCGTCGATCGCGGCCCTCAGCTCCTCGGTGGGCGCTACCCGCATCTCGAATCCGCCGGGAAAGGCTTCGGCACCCACCAAGGCCGACTCGACCTCGTCGGACAGCTGGTCGTATCGAATCAAGTCGCCGTCGTCGTGCCCTCCGATTCGGTCACTGAAAGGAAAGTCGGATGGCTCGATCGCCAGCCGGGCCACCGGATGCACGGGGACCTCGCTCGCCCACTCATCTGACAGGGGCCCGCCCGGGTAAAAGGGGATGCGGTTGAACGGAGCGCGAGGCAACACATACAGCATGCCGGTGCGGAGCGGTGGATTCGGCAGGTGCTCGTGATGGACGCTGAATTCGTACACCCGCACAACGCTTCCGTCCTCGGCGTCGAAGGCCATGACCCCGTTGCGGATCGAGCCGGTGAGCTTGGACCGATCGATTACCGCGAACCACATCGCCCAGATCGGGTCATCCGTCCCATACACCGCCCCGAGGTTCCCGTGCCCGCCCACGTTGAAGATCTCGAGAGAGGTCCGTCGCGGCGCGAATTCGTCGATGTCGGCATGAGGTGAACCGTGGAAGATGAATTGCCCCCTCGCCATCAGGTATCGGAGGAACTCGTGCTTGGGGTATTCGAGCGTCCACTGGAGGGCATCGCCTGTCATGCCCGCCACCTCGGCAGCCAGGCCGGCAAAGACTCCGTCCCGCGCAGGGTCATCTGTCAACTCTCCGAGCAGCAGCCCGGCGCCAGACCGATAGGGAGGCGCTTGCGGTGGCTCACCTTTGACGAGTCGGAACGGACCCGCCGAGAGTGTCACTCCTTCCTGACCCATCTCGAATTCGATTTCAGCCCCGCCGATCGGTCCCCCGTGGACGAGGAAGCGAGCCGGGTCATCGGTCGGGACCAGCCGGGGCCGGTAGTGGTCCGGCACACCCTGGAATCCGAGCCGCAGACCACCCGGACCTGCAACCACTTCGAGGTCGAGGATCGGGCTCGCGTAATGGCCGACGATCGAGTCGGATCGACCGCTCATCGGCCGGATGGGCCTGTCCCCTCGCCCGCCTTGGCCAGGTCCCAGCGGGCATCGAGCTCGGCCAAGGTCAACCCTTCCAAAGGTCCCATTGCCTCCATCATGGCGAACCTGGCTGCAAAGCGCTGAGATGCCTGGCGAAGGACTGTTTCTGGATCCGCACCGATATGGCGCGCCAGGTTGACGGCGGTGAACAGGAGGTCACCGAGCTCAGCACCGGCGCGCTCGGGATCGTCGATCACTGCCGCCAGCTCGCCGATCTCCTCCTCGAGCTTGGCGATGACCGGTCGGGCATCCGGCCAGTCGAACCCGATCGTGGCCGCCGCCGACTGAAGCCGCTCGGCTCGGACAGTGGCGGGCAGCCCTTCGGGAACCCCGCCCAGAAGAGAGGTGTCGGGTCCCTTCTCGCCCTGTTTGATGCTGTGCCAGTTCGTCTTCACCTCCTCAGGTGTGGATGCATCCACCTCTCCGAACACGTGGGGATGGCGGCGCACCAGCTTTTGGCGTAGCGCCTCCCCGACGTCGTCGATGTCGAACACTCCGGCCTGGGCGGCGATGCCTGCGTGGAAGAGGACCTGCAACAGGACATCTCCGAGCTCCTCCTCGACCGCCGTGTACGCCATCCAATCGGGCTCCGCATCAGCGGCCTCGTCGGAGGGCAGCGCCGCCAGCGCGTCAGCCAACTCGTAGCTCTCCTCTACCAGATTGGGGATGAGGGATTGGTGTGTCTGGGAACGATCCCAAGGGCACTCCCTGCGAAGCCGCCACATCGTCGCCACCGCGCCGGCCAGGCCCCCTGCCGCCGTATCCACGAACATCGAAGTGCGAAAGGAGGCGAGGTCGGCCGGCAAGTCGTCGAGGGGACCCGTCCAAACCTGCTGGTCCGGTGAGCCGGCGTCGACCACCATCGTCACCCCCCCGTCGCCTCCCATTACCCGCCCCAGCCTGGCGGCCACATCGGCCATCACCATTGGGGCGTCCAGGTGCCCGATCACAGTGGGTAGGGCGAGGTTGAGCGGAGTCGGCAACTGGTGGCCATCGAGCAGCTGCAAGCCCCGATCCAGAGGGTCATAGCCGACCGCGGCGAGCACGGCGTCGAGGAATGACTCCGCAGGCATCACGACCACACTGTCCCCGGCTGCGACGATGCGACCGACCGCCAGCTCGCCAAGGTAGGGGCTGCCTGGAACCGCGTAGACGACGGGGGCCGCGGCCAGAACCCGGCGGGCGATGGCGTCGTATACGTCCTCGAAGGTCTCGCTCGCCTCATAGAGATCGTCGCACGACTCGACCTCGCGCCCGGCCGCCAGCTGGGCCGCGGCGGGATGTGAGAGCGTGCGAAGGATGACTCGGCGCTGCGGGTCCATGAGCAGATCCAGCGTGGAAGCAGGGAGGCGGTCGAGCCCGGCAGGACCGAGCCCGACGATCAGGACTGCGGGGGCAGGATCTGAGGATATGGGCTGGTCACCCATGTGCCGAAGCGTTCGTTGACCACGACGGTTGCCTTCGTCAACGCCTCTCCCATCCAGTTCTGCATGGCGCCCTGCGCCCGCGCTTCCACGGCGGCGTCCTTGACGTCTTGCAGGGTGGGGAGGGTACGGCTCTCGACCAGGATGAGGTGGTAGCCGTACTCGGTCTGCACAGGCCCAAACACCTCACCGACGGGGGCTTCTAGCACCGCGGCGGCGAACTCCTGGACGAAAGCGGCCGGTGCCTGGCATCCGAGATCTCCCCCGTTGGGAGCGGTGCCATCTGTCCCGAGCTCTTTGGCGACCTCCTGGAAGTCCTCACCGTTGGTGATCCGGTCCTTGGCGGCGGTCGCCTCGGCTTCGGTGGCGACGAGGATGTGACGGCTACAGACTTCGGACAGCGTCCCCAATTGGGCCTCGAGGCCGATCTGTGCTTCCTCATCGGTGATCGGCTCTTCACCCGCGATGAAATGGTCGAGCAGCTTCTGGGTGACGACATGCTGTGTGGCGAGGGCATCGAACCGGCTGAGCGGGATCTGCTCCGTGGCGAGGGCTTCTTCTACGGTCATGCCCTGCCCGTCGAACAACTCCGTCAGCTCGGCCTTCTTAACCTCGATCTCTGTCGGTGACGCCTCGTACCCGAACTCCGTCTTGGCCGCAGCCAGGACGACCGTCTCGACGATGGCGTTGTAGAGGCTCACATTGAACTGGTCGGCAGGCACCGAGCCGCTTTCGCTGACAGTCATCTCCTCGACCTGGGCGATGGTGATGTCGGTGCCGTCGACGGTTACCGCCACGCCCCCTCCGGAGCCGCTACCGCAAGCGGCGAGTAGGGCGAAGTTGGCAATGAGGACGATCGCGGCAGAGCGGCGCATGGGAATACGAAATCGTACCGGGACACTTCCTCTATCGAGCATCTGGTTCCCCCGGCCACATCTTGACCAGGAAGTCGAGCAGTCCCGTCACCAGGTCGACCGGGGAGGGCAGGAAGAGCACACCTTCCTGGGCCCTCAGCACCGCCCGCTTGGCCAGTCGCTGCAGCCTCACCTCCTGAGCCGCGCTCAAGTCGACCGGCGCCAGCCTGACCTCGTCCCGCAACTTGATGATCTCGGTGAGGCCGATCCGCAGCGCCTCCACCCGCAGTCGAGCGACCTGGATGAGGGTCCTGGCAGCTTCAGGGGGTGGCCCGAAACGGTCATCCCACTCGGCGGCGACGTCGTCGACCTCTGTCTGGGTGGTGGCAAGAGCCAGCCGGCGATAGGCCTCCAGCCGCTGGGCCTGATCGGGCACATAATCGTCTGGGAGGTGGGCGCCCACCGGCAGCTCGATCCTGATCTCGTTGTCCGGGGCCCTCGGAGGCTCTCTGCCCTCGATGGCGTCGACCGCTTCGGCCACCAGATCGGCGTAGAGGTCGAATCCGACTGCAGCGATGTGGCCCGACTGGACCTCACCCAATATCGAGCCCGCCCCCCTGATCTCCAGGTCTTTCAGGGCCAGCCGGAATCCGGATCCAAGGTCGGCCGCCTCCCCCACCGCCTCCAGCCGCCGGTACGCCTCCTCGGTCAGCGACTGCTCGACGGGATGGAACAGGTAGGCGTACGCCCGCTGGCTACTGCGGCCGACCCGTCCACGCAGCTGATAGAGCTGGGCGAGCCCGAGTAGATCGGCCCGTTCGACGATCAGGGTGTTGACCTGGGGAAGGTCGAGGCCTGACTCGATGATCGTTGTCGCCACCAGCACATCGAATTGCCGGTTCCAGAAGTCGATCATCACCTGCTCGAGCTGGCCTTCGGACATTCGCCCGTGGGCGACTCCCAATCTGGCGTCCGGCACCAGCCCCCGCAGCTTGGCAACCGCCTGCTCGATCGAGCCGATCCGGTTGTGCACGTAGAAGACCTGTCCCTCCCTCAGCATCTCTCTCCGAATGGCGGCAGCCACGGTGCTGGTGTCGTACGGCCCGACATAGGTGAGGATCGGGTGCCGGTCCTCGGGGGCGGTACGGATGTGAGAGACGTCCCTGATCCCGGTGAGCGCCATCTCCAGGGTGCGCGGGATCGGTGTGGCGGTGAGAGTGAGGACGTCGACCCCGACCCGAAGCCGCTTCAGCTGGTCCTTGGCGGAAACCCCGAAACGCTGCTCCTCGTCCACCACCACCAGGCCTAGGTTCTTCCACCTCAGGTCGTCGGAGAGCAGCCGATGGGTCCCGATCACGACATCCACCTCGCCTGTCGCCACCCGATCGATCACGGACTTCTGTTGGCGGGGGCTCAAAAACCTCGACAGCATCTCCACCTGGATCGGGTAGGAGGCGTAACGCTCTGAGAAGGTTTGATGGTGCTGCTGGGCCAGAAGGGTCGTAGGGCACAGCACCGCCACCTGGGCGCCATCGGTGGCGGCCTTGAAGGCAGCCCTCACTGCGACCTCGGTCTTCCCGAAGCCGACGTCGCCGAAGACCAGCCGGTCCATCGGCTCGCCCGACTGCATGTCGGCCTTCACGGCGTCGATGGCGGTGAGCTGGTCGGGGGTCTCCTCATATGGGAACGAGGCCTCCATCTCGCGCTGCCACGGAGTGTCGGGCGGGAAGACGTGCCCACTGGCTGCTGCCCGCGCCCTATGAAGGCGCACCACCTCCTGAGCTACCACGACGGCCGCCCGGCGGACGCGGTCCTTGACGTCCTGCCAGTCGCGCCCGCCCATTCTCGACAACCGCGGCGCCTCACCCCCCGTATATCGCTTCACTGCCGCCAGCTGATCGGTCGGTACGTAAAGGCGGTCCTCTCCCGCATAAGCAACCACCAGGTAGTCGCGCTCCACCCCGGCCATGGCGGTGGTGGTCAGGCCCTCGAAGCGTCCTATGCCGTGACGATGATGGACCACGTAGTCGCCAATCTCGAGGTCGCGGTAGATCGCCGACCCTTCCCCCACCCGGGCCCGGCTGGTGCGGTGGGCCCGCCTGCGACCGGCGATTTCCTGTTCCCCCAGCACGGCCAGCGCAAGTTCGGGGAGGACGAAGCCGCGATGGATCCCGCGCTCGATGATGACCGAGCCCCGGGCTCCTGCCTCCGCTGACCTGGCGATCGCCAGCCCCTCTTCGCCAAGCAACCGGGCGACGCGGTCGGCGGGCCCGGCGCCGTCCATCGCCACCACCACCTGGACATCGGTGGCGATCAGCTTGCGGAGCCCGGCAGCCACCGAGGCAGCATCCCCCGGGACCGCATCGAACATGGCGATGGGAAGCACGGCATCGTCGGGTCCGGCAGGGACCGCCGGGATCTGCAGCACCCGCCGTCCGGCAATCGACCGCGAGAAGTCCAGGTAAAGGGCGGGGTGCTCGCCGGCGGTAGGGGCACCCTGGCCCCAGGTAGGAGCCAGGGCGGCCGCCAGGTCGGCCTCCTCCTCCACCAGCTCCCGGCCGCGGTCGGCGGCGCGATCGGGGTCGAGCACGACCACCTGCCAGCGCTCTCCCACCTCGTCGAGCACTGAACGGGGTGGGGCCAGCCACGGCATCCACGCCTCCATCCCCGGGAACTGCTGTCCCTGCTCAAGGCGGTCCCATGTTGCTGCCGCCCAGAGATCGCTACGCGCCAGCAGGCCTGCCCCCTCCCTCACGTCTGGGTCGGGGCGAAACTCCCTGGCGGGAAAGGCAGACACGCGGTCGATCGGATCCAAAGAGCGCTGGGTGACGATCGAGAGCATGCGGAGGTCTTGGATCTCGTCGCCCCAGAAATCGACCCGCACGGCTTCATCCCCGTCGGCCGGGAACAGATCGAGGATGCCGCCGCGGATGGCGAACTCTCCCCTGCTCTCGACCCGATCGGTCCGCTCGTATCCGAGGTCGGCCAGGGACCTGGCGAGGTCGGGAAGGCTGTGCTCCTCACCCCGGCTCAACTCGATCGGGTCGGGCGAGGAGGGGCTGAGCCTCTGTACCGCCGCCCGCACCGAAGCCACCACCACGTCCCCGGCCTCGCCGACTCGCAACCGTCGGCGAGCGCGAGCGCGGGCGGCCATGGTCGAGACATTCGGAGAGACGTGCTCGAAGGGGAGCGTCTCCCAGGCTGGCAACAGCGCCACTCTCGAGGTGAAGAGAGATAGGTCTTCTGCGATCTCCTCGGCATCCCGTTCCGATGGGACAACAGCCAGCAGCGGCCTGCGTCTGGCCAGGCCGGCGAGGGCGAAAGCCCGCGCAGCATGGCCAACCACCCATCGCTCGTGTGGAAATGGGAAGTCGCGCCAGCTGTCGACCAGCCCTGCCAGGGGAGCCTGCATAACCGCTCAATCGTAGGAACCGCGCCCCGCATGCCAGGATGCCTGGATGAGCGACGCCTCACCCCAACCGACCTCCATCGACCGCCCGGAGATGCCGGACGGGTATGGGGTCCCGGCCGAGGTCGAGGGACTCCTTGCCTGGGCCGAGGTCGAGGCTCTGCTGGTGTCGGCCAAGGTCTACTGGATGGCTACCACCAGGCCGGACTCACGCCCTCACGTTGTCCCCAGGTGGGGCGCGTGGGTCGACGGGGTGCTGCTCTATGACGGCTCGCCCGCAACCCGTCACGCACGCAACCTCGCCGCCAACTCGGCCTGCGTGGTCCATCTCGAAAGCGGGTCGGAAGTGGTCATCCTCGAAGGCGACTCGGGGCCTTCGGCTCCGCCAGGCCCGGAGCTCGGCAGGCGGCTATCAGCTGAGATCGGCCGCAAGTACAAGGCCCTCGGATACGCGCCGGCAGCCGATGCATGGGAGGGGCCGGACGCCGGAGGGCTTTGCCGCTTCTCGCCGCGCAAGGGACTGGCATGGACCAGCTTCCCGACCGACACCACGAGGTTCCGCTGGACCGATTGACGCTTACCCGATGCGCGTGTGTACCTTGCCTCTTCAACTGAAGATGCAAGGAGTTTCGGTGCCACTATTCCTCGATGTGCACGAGCACATCCCCGGGCTGACCGCCGAGGCGGTTGCCCAAGCCCACGCCAGAGACCTCGAGGTCCAAGGCAGGTACGGGGTCAACTACATGAAGTACTGGTACGACGAGGCCACTGGCAAGGTCTTCTGCCTGGCTGACGCTCCAGACGCCGAGTCCGCAATAGCCGTCCACCAAGAGGCGCATGGTCTTCTGGCCGATTCGATCACAGAGGTGCACGAAGGGGCCTGAGTCCCGTGCGCTAGGCGCTGGCTGCCAGCGCCATCACCTGATCCATTTCGAGCTGTCCGCCTTCCGACATGCGGACCGCCAGCTCATCTGGCCCTAGGGCCTCGGTCAGTGCCGCGATGTCCCGTTCCCGATCGATTCGCTCTGAGGTGCCCAGCGGGGCACGGATGACGTTGCGGATGCGATTTGCTGCCCCCAGCATCCGGGCAGCCGCAGCAGGGTGGGCGGCCACCGGGGCAAGCCGTTCCAACGTCCAAGCCATGCCAAGCCGATCCCCGACTTCGTTCCGGATCGCCAGGCTCGCCTGATAAAGGCGACGCGCCTCAGACCTGTCTCCCCGGGCCCGGGCGACATCTCCCAGATGGGCCAGGGCCCGGGCGGCGCCCCGCCCATCTCCCAGGCGCTCGTAGATCGCGTTGGCCTCGTCGTGCATCTCCTTGGCTAGCTCAAGGTCCCCGTTCTCGGTGGCGATCACCCCGAAATTGTCGAGCGCGAAGGCAGCGCCCCAGCCATCGCCCGTCCGCCGCGTGATCTCGATGCTCTCATCGAAGAAACGGCGCGCCTCGAGCGGGTCATCCGAGGTTGATGCCATGTTGATGAGGGCGAAGGCGGTCCCGCGGTCGTCTCCGGTTGATCGGATCAGCTCCAGCGTCTCCTCATAGAGCCGGCGGGCCCGCTGGCGGTCACCTGCCTTGTTGGCCGCGTTGGCCAGGTTGTTGAGGGCGAACCCGATCGCCTGAGGATTGCTCAGCCGGCGGTTGACCTCGAGGCTCTCTTCGTGGAATCGGAGGGAGGCTGCGTAATCGCCTTGGTGGTCGGCCAGGATGGCGGCTCCGGTTAGGGCATTGGCGCGAAGGGCCGAGTCGCCCGAGCTCCTGGCAGTGAACAGCTCGAGTTGAGTGCGTCCCTCCACCAGGTGGCCGCGGATCTCCCAGAACCGCCACAGCGCCTCGGCCAGCCGTAGGCCCCGCTCGGTCTCTCCCGAAGTCTCCAGGCTCCAGGCGAGCGCCGCCCGCAGGTTGTCGTGCTCGCGGTCGAGGCGGTCCATCCAGATGGGGCCGTCCGGGCCCTCGAGCTGCGGCCGGGCCCGCTCGGCCAGCCCCAGGTACCAGTCGCGATGGCGCCGCCGCCGCTCCTCGGCCTCGCCCCCCTGGGCAAGCCGCTCCGACGAATACTGCCGGATCGTCTCCAGGAGCCGGAAGCGCTGTTCTCCATCGATCTCCTCCGCCACCACCAGCGACCGGCTGACCAGGTTGGCAAGCAGGTCCAGCACCTCTATCCGGTCGATGCCGGTGCCCTCGGTTATGTCCTCCGCCGCCTCCAGCACGAACGAGCCCGCAAAGACCGACAGCCGGCACAAGAGTTGCTTCTCCTCGGTCGATAGGAGCTCGAAGCTCCAATCGATGGCCCCTCTGAGCGTTTGCTGCCGCGGGAGGGCGGTGCGGCTCCCGCCGGTGAGGAGTCGGAAGCGGTCAGCCAGCCTCTCGGCGATCTGAACGGGTGAGAGCGCCTTGACACGGGCCGCCGCCAGCTCAATGGCAAGTGGCAGGCCATCCAGCCGCCGGCAGATGTCGATGACGGCCGGGAGGTTGCGCTGATCGAGTACGAAGTCGGGGGCTGCCGCCTTGGCCCTTTCGACGAAGAGCTCGACAGAGTCGAATTCGAGGGCGGTGTCGACAGACGCAGTCCCCGAAGGGACGTTCATCGGGGCGATCGGCACGACCGCCTCGCCGGGGAGGCCCAGGGTCTCCTGGCTCGTTGTCATCACCGAAACCGCCGGACACACATCCAGCAATCGGGTGGCGATGGCAGCCACCTGATCGAGGAGGTGCTCGCAGTTGTCGAGGATCAGCAGGGTCTTGTGCCCGCGCAGATACTCGAAGATCGTGTCGGTCAATTCGCGCCCCGGTTGGTCTGCCAGCTTCAGCACCGATGCCATTGCATGAACGATGCGGCTGGGATCGGTGACCCCGGCCAGCTCCACCATCCAGATGCCGTCAGGGAATACGGGACGCGACTGCGCCGCAGCCTCAACCGCCAGCCGCGTCTTGCCGACTCCTCCAGGCCCGGTGATCGTGACGAGACGCATCGAGCTCAGGACGGCGACCGCCAGCTCCAGCTCGCGCTCGCGGCCGACGAAGCGCGACCCCACCCTGGGGAGATTGTCCGGGGTGGTCTGCACGTTGCGCAGCGGGGGGAACTCC
>DATBMA010000079.1:0-20212 GCA_036555105.1 Acidimicrobiia bacterium | reverse complement strand
CGCTCCAACCCAGTTGGAGCGCCACCTCCCCCAAGGTGCCGGGGGAGGAGATAGGAGCCGTCTCCCCCAAGGTGCCGGGGGAGGAGATAGGAGCCACCTCCCCCAAGGTGCCGCTCCCGGGGGAGGAGATAGCCGCTCCCGGGGGAGGAGATAGGAGCCACCTCCCCCAAGGTGCCGGGGGAGGAGATAGGAGCCGTCTCTCCTCATGGTCGCTCATCTCTTCGTTGCCGGCTCCACGCACATCGCAGCAACCACGGCCACACGTCGTACCCTTGCTCCGTGCTCCCCGTCCTCTCGCCCGAGGAGATGGCCCGCCTCGATCGGGAGTCCCCGACCCCGGTGGACGTCCTCATGGAACGCGCCGGCTGGGCGGTGGCAAGGGAGGCGGCGACGGCGATGGGCGCCGGCTACGGCACCCGGGTAGCGGTGCTGGCCGGTCCTGGCAACAACGGGGGCGACGGGTACGTGGCGGCGCGCCTGCTCAGTGAGCGGGGAGCAGCCGTCGAGGTCGTGATCCTGGCCGAGCCCAAGGCTCCGGCTGCGCAACGAGCCGCGGCGCTGGCCCGCCGACGGGGAGTGGTCATCAGTCCGTGGCGTCCGCCCGGCCATGAAGACCTGGTGATCGACGCTCTATTCGGGGGTGGGCTCCGCGATGGCCTCCCCGCCGAGGTCAAGCCGTGGCTGGAAACCAGCTGCCCCGTGCTCTCCGTCGACGTTCCCAGCGGCCTGGATCCGGACACCGGTACCGGTGACTCGTTCCAGGCGGATGCAACCGTTACGTTTCACGCCCTTCGCCCCGGACACGTCCTCGGCGATGGCCCCGACCGATGCGGCCGGGTGGTGGTGGCCGACATCGGCCTGCACGGGGGCGACCCGGTCATGCAGGTGGCGGAGGAGTCCGATGCTGCCCTACCGGCGCGTCCCCGCCGGGCCCACAAGTGGTCGGCCGGCTCGGTGTTGGTGGTGGGCGGTTCCCCGGGGATGGAGGGTGCCGCCGTCTTCGCTGCCAGGTCAGCGCTCCATTTCGGGGCAGGGGCGGTGGGCCTGGCGGTTCCACCGACCTCGTCTGAGGTGGTCGCCGGGCTCGCCCCCGACCTCCTCCGGTATTCGAGCGACTACCCGCCAACCAAGTACGACGTGCTCGTCATCGGTCCGGGCCTCGACCCGGCCGAGGCCGAGCGGCTGGAGCACGTCGTCAGCGGATGGCAGGGCCCGGTGGTGTTCGACGCCGGCGGCATCAGCCTCGGTGCCTCCCTGGCCGCTTCCCGCCCCGGCCCTTCGGTGCTCACACCCCATGCCGGTGAGTTCTCCCGGGCCTTCGCGATGGAGGCAGGCCCTCAAACCGCCATGACCGCCGCGTCCGGCTCGGGGTCTACGGTCCTCCTCAAGGGCAGCCCCACCTTGGTCACCGGCGGAGGCGTGCCTTGGGTGGTGAGGGAGGGGGGACCCGAGCTGGCGTCGATCGGGACCGGTGACGTCCTGGCAGGCATGGTTGGAGCGCTTCTCGCCCGCGGGCTCAACCCGGTGGCGGCTGCAACCTCGGCCGCCTTCTGGCATGGCCGGGCGGGAAGGTTGGTGGCCTCGACCGGGAGCCTCACCGCCGACCGTCTGGCGGTGGAGATAGGCCGGTTCGCCTGGTGAGGCCTTCCTGGGTTGCTATCGACGTCGGCGCGATCGAAGCCAACACGAGAGAGCTGGCCGGGCTGGTTGCACCGTCCCGCGTCTGCGCCGTCGTCAAGGCGGACGCTTACGGGCATGGCGATGTCCCGGTGGCCGAAGCGGCACTGAGGGGCGGAGCCTCGCTGCTGGCGGTGGCGCTGGTCGAGGAAGGGGTCCGGCTGCGCGAGGCCGGCATCGAAGCCCCGATCATGTTGTTGTCCGAGCCCGCCGGCGCAGATGCCAGGGAAGTCGTGGCCTGGGACCTCGTTCCAACCGTATACCGCGCGGAGTTCTGCGAGGCCCTGGAGCAGACGGCCCAACAGCCGATCGAGGTTCACATCAAGGTCGATACCGGCATGCACAGGGTGGGTGCCGACCCAAGTGACTTCGATCGCCTGGCGAAGGGGGTCAGCTCCTCCTCCATGTTGGACCTGGCCGGCATTTGGACCCATCTCGCGGTGGCCGAGGATGACCCGGCCTTCACCACTCACCAACTCGACATGTTCGATCGGGTGACGGCCGGCTTCGGCTCTACTCCCAGGCATGCCGCCAATACCGCCGGGTCGATCCTCTACCCGCGGGCTCGATATCAGATGGTGAGGCCGGGGCTCGGTGTATACGGGTTGCATCCAGGGGAGTCGACCCGGGCTCGAGTCTCATTGCATCCGGCCATGTCGATCGTTTCTCACGTGGCATTCATCCGAGAGTTGGAGCGAGGGGCCAGACCCTCTTACGGCAGGCTGCGACCGCTGCCGGAAGACGGGCGGGTGGCCACGGTCCCGATCGGTTACGCCGACGGTCTCCCGAGGGCATGGATGGCAGCGGGCGGCGAGGTGTTGATCGGCGGGCGCCGCTACCCGCTGGCGGGCCAGGTGACGATGGACCAGATCGTGGTCGATGTCGGCGCCGACCCGGTGTCGGTGGGAGATGAAGTGGTGCTGCTCGGCCGCCAGGGTGATGATGAGATAGCCGCTGACGAGTGGGCTGCGCGTCTTGGAACCATCAACTACGAAATCGTCTGCCAGGTCGGGCCTCGCCTTCCCCGCCGCTACGTGAAGTGAGCGAGATCGAAGGCGGCAGCCTCACCAGCATCGCGGGAATCCAGGTCGGGCACTGGAGCGACCCAGAGAACTCGACCGGCTGCACGGTCGTGATGCTGCCTGAGCCGAACGTCACAACGGTTGAGGTGCGGGGAGGCGCTCCCGGAACCAGGGAGACCGACCTGCTGGCCGTGGGGATGAGGGTGGAGCAGGTGCAGGCGATCCTGCTCACCGGCGGCAGCGCCTTCGGGCTCGCCGCCGCCGAGGGCGTGGTCGGCGCCTTGCTCGAGCAGGGACGGGGCCACCCCACCCCGGGCGGCCCGGTTCCGATCGTCCCTGCCGCGGTCGTGTACGACCTACCCCTCGATGGGGGAGGCCGCCGTCCCGGCCCCGTGGAGGGGGCCGCCGCTATGTACGCAGCCGGTTCGGGCCCGGTGGCGATGGGGAGGGTCGGAGCGGGAAGCGGCACCTCGTCGGCCAAGTGGCGTGGCTTCGAGCACCTGGTCCACACCGGCATCGGTTCCAGCGCCGTGTCCACCCCCGACGGGGCGATCGTCGGCGCATTGGTGGTCATGAACCCGGTCGGGGACGTATTCACCCTTGAGGGCCGGCCCCTCACCGGCGGCAGCCCCGTCCCGCCTCCACCTGCGCTGCCCCCCAGGCCGATGATCAACACCACCCTGGTGGTCTGCGCCACCGACGCCACCTTCAGTCGATCCGACCTCAGCCGTCTGGCCGTGCGCGCACACGATGCGCTCGGGGCCTGCATCCGGCCCTCCCATACCCGGTTCGACGGCGATGTCGTGTTCGTCGCCTCGTGCGGCGCCAGGCTGGCCGACCTCGATCTGGCCGCGGAAGCCGCGTTCGTCGCTGTGGGCCGGGCGATCGAAGCTTCGGTGGCCGCCTCCGCCTCATAGGATCGGCGAATGTCCGACGAGCTGGCCCTGCTGGGGGCCGAGGCGGCTGTTTGCACGGCCTGCCGGCTGGCCTCCACCCGCACCCAGGTCGTGTTCGGGGTGGGGGATCCCCATGCGGATGTGATGTTCATCGGAGAGGCCCCCGGTCGTAACGAGGATCTGGAGGGTGAGCCCTTCGTCGGGGCGGCCGGGCAGTTGCTCAACCGGCTGATGGAGGGGATAGGCCTGAGCCGCGACCAGGTCTATATCGCCAACGTCATCAAGTGCAGGCCACCCAACAACCGCGACCCGCTCCAGGACGAGATCGATTCATGTAAGGGCTATCTGCGATCCCAACTGGCGATGATCGATCCCAAGGTGGTGGTGACACTCGGCAACTTCGCCACCAAATTGCTGCTCAAGACCGAGCATGGGATCACCCGTCTGCGAGGGAGCGCGTATCCGTGGTGGCGGGACAAGGCGCTGATCCCCACCTATCACCCTGCTGCAGCCCTTCGCTCTGGCGACAAGGTGTTGAAGGCGATGGAGGAGGACTTCGCTCTCATACGGGCGACCCTCGACCGGCCGGTGCTCGCTGCCTCGGTAGACGAGGCCGAGCCCGAGCAGATGAACCTCTTTGCATGATCGAGGTCCGCTGCCCTTCTCCGGCCGACACCGCCGACGTCGCCCACCACCTGGCGGTGGCGGTGGAAGCAGGTGATGTGATCGCGTTGAGCGGCCAGCTCGGGTCGGGCAAGACCCTTTTCACGGCGGCCCTGGCCGATGCCCTCGGAGTAGAGGAGCAGGTGGTGAGCCCGTCCTTCGTGCTCGTGCGCAGATACGAATCCGGGGTGATGCCCCTCATCCATGCGGACGTGTACCGGCTGCAGAGTATCAACGAGTTCGACGACCTCGACCTGCTTGCAGATGCCACCGGGGCGGTGGTGGTGATCGAATGGGGAGAGGCGGTGTTGAGCGCCCTCCCTCTCGACCACTTGCTGGTCGAGTTCGACGTGGGTCCCGATGAAGTCCGCACGGTCCGCCTCCTGCCGGCCGGGAGCTGGCGCCAGCGCGACTTGTCGCGGGTGAGCGGTACCACATGAGAGTCATGGCGATAGACACCGCGACCGCTTCATCGAGCGTCGCCCTCGGCGTCGGACGGGAGGTGGTGGCCGGGGCCGAGCACATCGACCGCCGCGGCCACGCCGAGTTCCTGGTCCCAGCCATCGACTTCTGCTTCAGCCAGGCCGGCTGGCGCCCGGCCGACCTCGATGCGGTAGTGGTCGATGTCGGTCCTGGCCTATACACCGGCATCAGGGTGGGGATCGCCGCCGCCCAGGGGATCGCCGCCACCCTCGGGATCCCTGTCCTTCCCGCCACTTCGCTCGATGCGCTGGCGCTCGAAGCCACTACCGGCCACCGCCAGATCTGGGCCGTGGTGGACGTTCGCCGCGGGCAGCTGGCGGTCGGGACCTACCGGCCCGTTCCCGGTGGGGTGGTGAAGGAAGGAGCGCAGCAATTGGTCTCCCCAGAGCAGCTCAGGGCGATGCTGCAGGCGCTGCCGGGCGAGACACTGCTGGTGGGGGAGCTTGACGCACTCGAAGAGTCGGTGCTGTCCGGCCTGCACCGGGTGAAGACAGGGCGCCCTCGCCATCCCGCCGCCCGGGCCCTCATCCAGATCGGGGCGGGCCGCCTGGAGCGGGGCGACATCCCGGCGTCGGAGGAGATCCGTCCCATCTACCTGCGGGAACCGGACGTCAACCTGAACTTCGACAAGCTCTCACCGGTGGACCCATGGCAGACGTGACCGTCCGGGTCTTCGACGACGCCGACATCGATCGGGCGCTGGAGATCGAGCGAGCCACTTATCCCACACCGTGGACGCCGGGGATCTTCGCGGAGGAGTTGAAGGCGCCTGGCCGGACCTACATTGCGGCCAAGTCGGGCGAGGCCCTGGTTGGCTACGGCGGGTTGATGGTGGTCGGGGAAGAGGCCCACATCACCTCGCTCACCGTCGATCCCTCCCGCCGAGGCGGCCGCATCGGCACCCGCCTGATGCTCGAGCTCTCCCGGCGTGCGGTGGCGGCCGGCGCCACCAGCCTCACCTTGGAAGTGCGGATGTCCAACCAGAGAGCGCAGTCGATATACCACCGCTTCGGGATGGCCCCGGTCGGGGTCCGCAAGCGCTACTACCAGGACGAGGACGCGCTGATCATGTGGGTGCACGACATCGCAGGGGAAGAGTTCGCCCACCGACTCGATGACATCGCCACTTCGCTCGATGGCGCGGCGGGGGGCGGCTCATGAACGGTCCGGTGCTGGCTTTCGAGACCTCGTGCGACGAGACGGCGGTGGCGGTGGTGGAGGGGACCAATCTGCTCGCAAGCGTTTTGTCCTCTCAGGTCGACCTCCACAGCCGGTTCGGCGGGGTGGTACCCGAGGTGGCGGCCAGGGCCCACGTCGAGGCGATCCGCCCGCTCACCCACCGGGCCTTGGTCGAGGCAGGGGTCCATCCGGCCGACTTGGCGGCAGTAGCCGCCACCCAAGGCCCTGGCCTGATCGGCGCGCTCATGGTCGGTCACGAGTTCGCCAAGTCGACCGCCTGGGCACGGAGCCTGCCATTCGTCGGGGTCGACCACATGGAGGGGCATCTCATGGCTCCTCGCCTCGAGTACGAGGGGTTCGTCCCGCCTGCGGTCGCGCTTCTTGCCTCGGGCGGTCATTCCCAGATCGTTCACGTGAGGGACTGGGGTGATTACGAGGTCATGGGCCAGACCATCGATGACGCCGCCGGGGAGGCATTCGACAAGGTGGCCAGGGTCATGGGTCTGGGGTTCCCCGGTGGTCCTGCCATCGACGCGACATCAGATGGCGGGGAGCCGGACGCGATCGCCTTCCCACGGGCGTTGCCGGATCGCCCATACGACCTCTCCTTCTCGGGTCTCAAGACGGCTTTTGTAACCTTCCTGGACAAGGCCGGCCGATCGGGGAGCCTCCCCTCCAAGGCGGACGTGGCCGCCTCGATTCAGGAAGCGATCGTGGACGTCCTGGTCACCAAGACTTTCGCCGCGGTCGACGCCACCGGGGCCAGGACGGTGGGTGGGGGCGGGGGAGTCCTGGCCAACCGCCGGCTGCGGGCCCGCTTCGCCGACGAGGCCGACAAACGTGGCGTAGCCCTTTGCCTACCGAGCCCGATCCTCTGCACCGACAATGCCGCCATGATCGCGGTGGTCGCTCAGCATCGGCTTGACATGGGAGGCACCACTGCCTGGGTGGCCGGTGTGCAGCCGGGCCGGGCAATGGCCGACCCGCTGTGAGGTCCCCCACTCCTGTGCTCGTCCCTGCCAGCCATCTGGACCTGCTCGAGCGGCCGATCCTCGGGCACCTCGCAACCATCGGCGCAGATGGCGGACCCGAGGTAGCCCCGGTCTGGTTCGGCTGGGATGGTGAGGTGATCAAGGTCAGCAGCCTCCAAACCCGTCAGAAGGTGAGGAACCTGCAGCGCAATCCGGGGGCGTCGCTGCTGGTGGTCGACCCCGACGACGATTACCGCTACATCGAGTTGCGGGGACGGGTGGTCAGGATGGAAGAGGACCTCGACCACGCCTATATAGACGAGATGGCCAAGCGCTACCTCCGGGTCGACTCCTACCCATGGCAGCGGCCTGGCGATCGGCGGGTGGTCCTCGAATTGCGTCCCGAGAGGGTGCGGACCCTCGGCTGAACGGCTTTAGCACTCCCTCCTGTTGACTGCTAAGTTTCGTTGGCACTCTCAGGTCGAGAGTGCTAAATCGTCCGACAACAGGAGGATTGAGCATGAAGCTTCGGCCTCTCGGCGATCGTGTGGTCGTCAAGGCGGAGGAGGACCTCGAGCAGAGGACTCCGTCCGGCCTGGTGATTCCCGATACCGCCAAAGAGAAGCCTCAGATCGGCGAGGTGCTGGCGGTAGGGCCAGGTGCACTCGACGACGACGGCGACCGCATGCCGATGGATGTCAGCGTCGGCGACAAGGTTCTCTATTCGAAGTACGCAGGCACCGAGGTCAAGCTCGACGGAGTCGAGTACCTGGTCCTCTCCGCCCGCGACCTACTCGCCATCGTCAGCTGAAAGAGGAGTTGAACAGCAATGGCAGCCAAGGATCTTCGTTTCAACGAGGAGGCCCGCCGGGGTCTTGAGACCGGCGTCAACAAGCTGGCCGATGTGGTCAAGGTGACCCTCGGACCCAAGGGCCGCAACGTTGTACTCGAAAAGAAGTGGGGCTCACCCACCATCACCAATGACGGTGTGACCATCGCCAAGGAGATCGAGCTCGACGACCCATGGGAGAACATGGGCGCACAACTCGCCAAGGAAGTGGCCACCAAGACCAACGACATCGCCGGAGACGGCACCACTACCGCCACCGTGCTGGCCCAGGCAATGGTCCGCGAGGGCCTTCGCAACGTGGCCGCCGGCGCCAACCCGATGGACCTGAAGCGGGGCATCGAGCAGGCGGTCGAGAAGGTGGTCGAGGCCATCGGCGGCATGTCCAAGGAGATCGAGACGGCCGACGAGATCGCACACGTCGCCTCCATCTCCGCCAACAACGACGGCACCATCGGCAAGACCATCGCCGAGGCCTTCGAGAAGGTCGGCAAGGACGGGGTCATCACGGTGGAAGAGGGCCAGACCTTCGGGATGGAGCTCGAATTCACCGAGGGCATGCAGTTCGACAAGGGCTACACCTCGCCGTACTTCATCACCGACGTCGACCGTCAGGAGACCGTGCTCGAGGATCCGTACATCCTCATCGCCAACCAGAAGATCACCTCGGTCAACGACCTGCTGCCCGTGTTGGAGCGGGTCATGCAGGCCGGAAAGGGCGTGCTGGTGGTGGCCGAGGACGTCGAGGGCGAGGCCCTGGCCACGCTCATCGTCAACAAGATCCGCGGCACGTTCCAGTCGGTGGCCGTTAAGGCTCCCGGCTTCGGCGAGCGCCGTAAGGCCATGCTCCAGGACATCGCCATCCTCACCGGTGGCACCGTCATCTCGGAGGAGGTGGGGCTCAAGCTGGAGTCCGTAACCCTCGACATGCTTGGCAGGGCCCGCAAGGTGGTCGTCTCCAAGGACGACACCACCATCGTGGACGGGGCCGGTGGCGAGGCCGACGTCAAGGCTCGGATCAAGCAGCTCGAGCGTGAGATCGAGAACACCGACTCTGATTGGGACCGTGAGAAGCTCCAGGAGCGGCTGGCCAAGCTGGCCGGGGGCGTCGTGGTCATCAAGGTCGGCGCTGCCACCGAGGTGGAGCTCAAGGAGAAGAAGCACCGCATCGAGGACGCCGTCTCGGCGACCCGGGCCGCGGTCGAGGAAGGGATCGTGCCGGGCGGCGGTGTCGCCTTGCTGAGGGCCCAGACTTCGATCGACAAGCTCCGGGGTGGCAGCGACGACGAGAAGACCGGCCGTTTGATCGTCCGCCGGGCGATCGAGGAGCCGATCCGCCAGATCGCGGTCAACTCCGGCTTCGAGGGCGGCGTTGTCGTCGAGAAGGTCCGCAACGATGGCGGCAACAACGGCTTCAACGCCCAGAGCGGGAGCTACGAGGACCTGATGACGGCGGGCGTGATCGACCCCGCCAAGGTGACTCGCTCGACCCTCCAGAACGCGGCGTCGATCGCCGCCTTACTGCTCACCACCGAGGCTTTGGTAGCCGAGCGCAAGGAGGAGAAGCCGGCCGCGGCCCACGGGCACGGCGGCGGCGGCGGTGACATGGACTTCTGATCGCAAGATCGGACTGTCAGGAAAGGGCCCCCAAATTGGGGGCCCTTTCGCGTCAGCCTGGAACCCGTCCGACCGTGAGCGGCATGGCCAGCTCCGGCCCCAGGAACTCGGCCAGCTGCCGGTCGGGCTGTACGCCGGTGGCATCGAGGAACTTGGCGAAGAAGCAGCGGACCGAGGCGGCCAAAGCGGTGTTGACGATTTCATCTTCCGAGGCCCCTGCCACTCGCAGCGTGTCGATGTCGGCCTGGGTCACGGCGGAGGCGTCGAGGACGATCTGCTCCGCGTACCTCATCAGTGCCGCCTCTTTGGCACCGATGCGCTCGTAATTGCCGCTGGCGGCGACTTCCGCTCCGGTCCGATCATCCGCCTTGGTGATGAGGAATTGAGTGTGGGCCATTGAGCAGTAGCTGGACCGGAGGGCGCGAGCAGCCGCGATAGTGACGAGCTCGTAGAGCCGCCGTTCCATGGCGTTGCGGACCGAGCCGACCAGGGCTCCCCAGGCCCGATGGGTGGCCGGTCGCATCGCGAACAGGTAGGCATAGTTGGGCACGTAGCCCCAGTTCGCCTCCTCCTGTTGGAGGACCTGGGTGGCCTCATCGGTCAACTCGGACTCGCTAGGTGTGGCAATGAACGGCATCGGACCTCCTCGAGCGCCGGCTGCGCGGGCAAGTGCCCAGTACAAAGTACCCAGGGCCAAGACTGGAATCTCCCCCCACTTCCTGCTGGATTGTTGAGGCCGGTGAGATGGTGGGCGATGGGGCGGCGGTGACGCGTTTCATCGACGGTACCGACCTCGACTGATCAGGCCTCCATCGGCCCTTCATACACCGTCGACATCTGATCGACGGTGAAGCCGAGGCTCTCGTAGAGCTTGAAGGCTCCATTCGGGTTCTCGACATGGACCCCGAGGGCGGCCTCGGTCATACCCCGATCCTTCAGAGCCTGCAGGCTGGATGCGATCAGTGCCTTGGCGACTCCCTTGCCCCGCCACGGCCGCCGGGTGGAGATGAACTCTGTGTAGCCCCGTAAGCGCCTGTACTCCTCGTTCTCCTCCGGATCGATGAACGAGCGGACCTGGCTTGCAACCTCGTCGCCATCCCATGCGATCCGCCACAGGCTGAGATCGGTGTGTGGGAACTCCAGATACCGGTGGTAGTCGCTTTCGGTCTTCTCCGGCTCTGCCCAATGATCCTTGAAAGCCTCTTCGTCGGCCTCCCAGATGGTTCGCATCTGCTCCTTGGTTGCGGGCCTGATCTCGAGGCCGTCCGGCAGTGGGTGATCGGGAAGCTCGCCCAACAAGGAACGTGACATCGATGCCCCGTAGGTCTTGGCCTCGAGGCCCTTTCCCTCGAGCATCGACTTCGCTTCTTTCTCGCCCTGATCGATCCAGGTTCGAAAGACCTTGGGTCCCGGAGGATGGGTGGCGGCAATGGCGTCGATGCGCTCCCGGTTCCAATCGTACATGAACGACCCGATCCCTCGATTGCGCCAATCCGGGTGAACGAAGCAGATCCCGTTGTAACTGCGAAGGCCGACTTCCTGATTCCACCACACCCGGCTGTAACCGATCAGTCGCCCCTCGACCTCGACCATCAGCACGTCGGTTGAGGGGTCACAATTGACGAGGTTGCGGTAATTGTGTTGCGCAGTCTCCAGCGTGTCGGTGCGCTCAATGCCGTCGGCGCGCTTGGCCGCGGCGATTACCGCGATCATGGCTGGGAGATCCGACTCACCCTGGTAGTTCCTGATGGTGAGCCCGGCGACGTCCGGCAGTTCGAGGGATGTGGCCGCGGTTGGCATGTCCCTGCCTACTCAACCACCGGACCCGGCGAACCGTCGGAGAATTTCATCGCTGAGGCGAGGCCAGGCCTCCAGCGCCCATGGCCCGTACTGGCGGTCGGTGAGGCCGGTACAGGCTAGGCCCACGCTGGGGTCGACCCACAGGAAGGTGCCGCTTCCCCCGAAATGGCCAAAGGTGGCCGGCGAGTTGAGGCTTCCGGTCCAGTGGGGATCCTTGCCATCGCGGATCTCGAACCCGAGTCCCCAGTCGTTGGGGTCGAACGCCCCGATCCCCGGGAGCACGCCTTTCAACCCGGGGAACTGGGTGGTGGTCGCCAGCTTCAGGGTGACGGGAGAGATCAGCCTTGGCGCCAGCAGCTCACGTGCGAAAGCCAGCAGGTCGGTGACGACCGAATGGAAGCCGCGGGCGGGAGAGCCGGTGACGCCGGTGGATCCGAGGCCAAGGGGTTCGACGATGGATGAGGTGAGGTAGTCGGCAAAGGGCATGTCGGACTTGGCCTCCAGATGACGGGCAAACACCTCGATCCCGGTGTTGGAGTAGATGCGCCGCCGGCCCGGCGGTGCCACCGGAGCGGACCCTTCGAAGGGGAGGCCGGAGGCGTGGGCCAGCAGGTGCCGGACGGTCGAGCCTTGAGGCCCGGCCGGCTCGTCAAGGGAGATTGTTTCCTCTTCCGCCGCCACCAGCCCTGCGACCGTGGTGAGGAGCTTGCTGATCGAGGCGATTCGAGTCCTGAGGCCGGTGTCGCCCCCGATGGCGAGGGTGGAAGTCGCGTCGGTCACTCCCACCGCCACCTCCTTGACCGGCCAGTCGGCCAGGAGGGGGCTGAGGTCGACGACGTCACTCGGCTGGGTCACATTTCATCCTGTGTGGGCCACGGGTTCGGAGTACAGCCTTCCAGGCCGATCGTCTGTTGCATCATCAAAGGGGCAACCTCGCCCGGTCCTGGGCAGTCCTGGTGCCCGTAACCGAGCCCGTGGCCGACCTCGTGGTTGATCAAGTAGGTGCGGTATGCCCATAGATCGTCGTAGGCCGGTATGCCTTCAGCCCACCGCACGACGTTCAGCATCGCCCTCGACCCATCCCAGCAGGAGAGCCAGCCGTTGGTCTTCAGGGGAGCGCACCTGCTGTCCACCGTAGGAGGGGAGGCGAGGGCGACGACCAGGTCGGCCCCGCTTGCGTCTGTCCTGGCGAATGAGAACCCGGCTCGTATCCACCCTCTGGCGTCCTGCAGGACTTGGTTGACGTAGCCGGCGAAGCACTCGCCATCCACGCCAAGACCCTCCTCCACCTCCACGGCGAAGGTCTTCGGGTCGTCTCCGCCGACCGCCGGGGTCGAACCCGGCACCACCACCAGCGTCCCGTCTGCCTGGCCCAGCGCGGCCGGCAGGCAGTCGTCGGCCGCGGCCACGGTGGTCGATGGCGGCGAAGAAGTCGTAGGCGGGGTGGTGGGCACGATCGTGGTGGTGGGAGCTGCAGTCGTAGAAGGCGAGGTGGTGGGTGGGGTGGTATCCACTGTGGTGGTGGGCGAGGAGGCCGGAGAGAGGCAGGCGGAGAGGATTGCGGCGACCAGGGCCGCGAGGAGAGGAGCCGCCCTACCCGTCATCGGGCCCGGTCAGAACCCATGCCAGGCCTTCGGCCAGGCGGTCCCTCCAGCCCTCCCAGGTGTGGCCGTCGCGACTCTCGACGTACCGAACGTCGAGGCCGGCCCGCTGCAGGCGCCCGGCCATGGCCCGGTTCTCGCCGATCATCCGCTCGTAGGTCCCGCAGGAGAGGAACACCTGATGAGGCAACACCGAGGGCTCGAGCCGGACCAGGAGATCTGCGATGGGGCCGAGGACGTGACGGGCGCTGCCCCACCCCGGGCTCTGAGCAAAGGTCCCCGATTGGAGGAGCATGGCGCTGAAGGCACCTGGATGGGTCCAAGCCGCATGGAGCGCCGCCACTGCCCCGAGGCTCGCTCCCATCACCACTCTCTGCTGGCCAATCGGGTAGGCGTTGGCAATTGCCGGCAACACCCCTTCGACCACATACGCGGCGTGGGCGGCAGAAGCCGCATACTCGATCAGGCGCTGAAGAGGGCTGGAGAAGGCGGCGATCACCGGCGGAATCGACCCGCCCGCGATCAGGTTGTCCAGCACCGTGCCCATGGACCCGTAATGCAGGTAGTCCCCTCCGTCGTGGACGAACAAGAGGGCGAGGGGAGTGCTCCGGTCCCAGCCGGGAGGTAGGTAGACCTGCAGGGGGTTTCCGCCCGCCACATCCATCGTCTCGAAAGTGCCAGGGCTGGTGGCTGCATCGGGCAGGGTCCAGGACGGGACTTGATAACCGTGGGCGCGGCAGACCGAGTTGGTTCCGAACGGGTTGGACGTGGTGAGTGGGTTCAGGGGATCGTTCACCCATTCGGTGTAGTGGCCCCGCTGGACCTCGAGCTTGTACTCGAGCCGGGCGCCCTCGGGCAGGCTCAGCGTGAGCCACCACAGGTCGGTCCCGTCAATCTGCTGAAACGAGTGGGGTCCGGGGAAGCCGGCGATCATCGGCCTAAGGCTCACCGCCTCCGCCTGGCCTCGGTAGAGGAAGGTCGCCTTGCCCGACTCCACCATTGGGAACTCTTGGTCGCGCACGAAGCTGTCCACCGCCGTGTTGTCGGCGTCCTCCAAGGCGGCTAGTTGGCTGGGTATCAACTCGCCTGCACCTGGACGATCTCGCCCACTCGATCCAACATCTCCCGCAGTTGGTCGTAGTCGGGGTGCTTCATCCGGATCCAGGCATTGGCCATGTAGCCGGCCTCGACCGGTTGGGTGGGGGTGCCGGCCGGCGGGAGGTGATAATCGATCAGCCACTGGCCAAACCTCTCGCGCACCTCGTCGAGGCCGATGTAGCCGGCGATCACCCCGTCGCGGTCGGGACGCAGGGCGATCAGGCCTGCCGAATACGCACGGGTGGGAACCGCTCCTGTCTGTCCGTAACAAACCGCCAGCGCCCACTCCCGGTAGAGATCGATCTCGTTGCCTTCGCAGTAGAGGTCCCATGCCCCGACCCCTGGCGGCCGACAGCCGATCTCAGAGAATCGGAGGCCCTTCGGGCCGAAGAACCATTCCATGTGAGTGGCCGAGGTCTCGATCCCCAGGGCCTCGATCACTGCCTGGCCCAGCACTTTCACTTGCTGGTACCCCTCGGCGACGTCGACCCGATTGGTGGCGATGAATTGCGGTGAGATCCATCGGGTCCGCATGGCTTCCAGCACGTTCGGGTAGTAGTGGCATACGAACTCATGCGCCACCTGCCCGCCGATGGTGACGGTGTCGTAGAAGGCTTCGTGCCCTTCGACGAATTCCTCCACCGCCACCGAGGCGCCGTAGTCGAAAGGGGTCTCGGCCAGGTTGCGTTCCAGTTGTTCGAAATCATCGATGCGAACCGTGCCTGAGGCGCCTGCCCCGGCCCGTGGCTTGATGATCAGCGGGAAACCTTCGCGTCTGGCGAACTCCCTGACCTCGTCGGCAGTCGAGGCAGCCGTCGAATGGGCGGTCGGCACCCCTGCCTGGCGAAGTACCTCTTTCATGGTCGGCTTGTCGCGGCACAGATAGGCGGTCCGCACGCTGGTGCCCGCGATACTGCAGGCCTCCCTGGCCTCGGCCGCGGCCACGATGTGGGCCTCGACGGTGGCTTCGAGGCGATCGACCGCCACCTGGGACTGAACCCGGCCGATGCCCTCAACCAAGGCCCCGACGTCGACCACCGAAGCGACCTGCTCGTAGTGGGTCAGCCATCCCTTGACGTCGTCGTCGAGCCAGTCGGCCGGCCGTTCGCCGATCCCGATGACCGCCGCCCCAACCGAGGAAAGGGCGCGCACGAACTGCTTCTGGTTGGCCGGGAAACTCGGCTCGATGAAGGCGACGTTCACTCCCGCTCCTCAGACGCCAGTCGTTCGTACAGGCTCGAGTACTCGAGGATCCGCCGCTCCCAGCTGTTGTCCTCTGCCATGCCGTTCTGCTGCAGTCGGGCGAACGACTTGGGTTGGGAGTGGGTGTGGAGTGCCTCGTTCAAGGCCCAGCTCAGTCCTTGCTCGGTGTAGTGCTCGAACAGAAACCCCGTCCCCTCTCCTGTCTCAGGAGAGTAGTGGCGCACGGTATCCGCCAGGCCCCCGGTCTTTCGCACGACCGGGACCGTCCCGTAGGCGAGGCTGTACATCTGGTTCAACCCGGAGGGCTCGTACAACGAGGGCATCACGAAGATGTCGGATCCTCCCTCGATCAGGTGGGCGAGGCGCTCGTCGTACCCACTCCTGAACGAAGCCGTCTCCGGGAAGGCGCCGGCGAGCCTTGCCAGCCCATTCTCCAGGCGGCGCTCACCCGACCCAAGGGCCACGAAGCGCGCCCTCCCGGCTGCCAGGACCCTGGCCAGTGGCCCTGGGATCAACTCGATCCCTTTCTGGCCCGCCAGTCGCGACACGATCCCCACTACCGCGCAGCCCTTCTCATACGTGAGCCCCAGCCTGCCGAGCAGCTCCTCCTTGTTCTTCTCCTTGCGCCAGAGGCTCTTCTCCGAGTAGCGCCATGGGAGGTGCTGGTCGGTGCGGGGGTTCCACACAGTTGTGTCGACCCCGTTGAGGATGCCGACCAGGTCGCTTGCCCGGCGGCGGAGGAAGGCGTCGAGGCCCACCCCCATCTCCGGGGTTTGGATCTCACGCGCATATGTCGGTGAGACGGTGGTGATGGCGTCGGCGTACATGATCCCGTGCAGCAGGAAGTTGATCCGGCCGGCTCGCAGTTGTTCCTGATGGAGCAGGTAGAGGCTGTCACCGAGTCCGAGATCGGGGGCGATGTCGGAGTCAAAAACCCCTTGGTAGCCCAGATTGTGGATGGTGAGTACCGAGCGGGCGGAGGTGAGCAACTCATCCCATGCGTAGGAGCTGCGCATGAGCAGCGGCAGGAACGCTGCCTGCCAGTCGTTGGCGTGGACGATGTCGGGCGCCCACTGTCTCTTTTGGGCCAGTTCGATCGCCGCCCTCGACATCACGATGAATCGGAGGTGCTCGTCTGCATCGTTGGTGTAGATCGAACCCCGGAAGTAGAGCTCCGGGCAGTCGATGAACCAGGTACGTCCGTCCTCCGACAGCCGGGCTCCGTAGCGGATCGACCGGCGGCCGATTTCGAGCTGAAGATCCTCCCAGACCGGACGGGGATCGTGGCCGGCGTCGACGGTCTGCCGATGGAGCGGGGTGACCACCATCACCTCGTGGCCGATCGATTCGAGCTGAGCCGGCAGCACTCCGGCTACATCGCCCAATCCCCCGGTCTTTGCGTACGGCGCCACCTCGGAGGCGACGAAGAGGACGCGCACACGTCGAATTGTGGCACCGGCCAGGCCCGGGTGGCCGATCCGTAGTGGGACTACCGTCACCCCGGTGCCGGCGGTCGTATTCGTCGCTCCCTACTTCCTCCCGACCACCAACCGTTTCATCGCGTCTACCGCCTCGCTCGACGGGGTGCGACTGGGCCTGGTGACCCATGAGCCGCTCTCCAAAGTCCCGGAGGAGATCAGGAGCCGGCTGGTCGGCCACTACCGCAGCGACAACGCCCTCGACCCCGGACTCCTGCACGACGCGGTGCTGGCGGTGGGCGGGCAGGTCGGTGGGGTTGATCGTCTGATGGGACCGCTGGAGGAGCTCCAGATCCCGCTGGCACAGGTGCGAGCCGCACTCGGGATCGCCGGCATGGACGTGGAGACTGCCCGCAACTTCCGTGACAAGGAGCGGATGAAGGACGTATTCGATCGGGCAGGGGTCCCTTGCGCGCGGCACCGCCTGATCGACAGCGCCTCCGCCGCCGAAGCCTTCTTCTCAGAGGTGGGGTTCCCGGTGGTGGCCAAGCCCCCGTCAGGCTCGGGCACGCGGGACACCTTCCGCCTCGACGACCCCACCCAAGCTGGGGAGTGGCTCCGCTGGTCGCCCCCCGAGCCGGGCCGGCCCACCCTTCTCGAAGAGTTCATCACCGGCGAGGAGCACGCCTTCGACTGCGTGTTCCTCGAAGGCCACCCGGTCTTCTGGAACATCTCCCGCTACCACCCTGCGCCCTTGGCGGTGATGGAGAACCCATGGATCCAATGGGCGGTGATCCTGCCGAGGGACATCGACGGCCCTGAATACGAGGGCATCAGCCACTTTGGCCCCGCTGCCATATCAGCCCTCGGGTTGAAGACCGGCCTGGTCCACATGGAGTGGTTCCGGCGACCTGATGGCTCGGTGGCCATCTCGGAGGCTGCTGCCCGCCCTCCTGGTGCCCAGTTCTCGACCCTCATCAGCTATGCCCATGACTTCGACCTCTATTCAGCCTGGGGTCGGCTGATGGTGTACGACGAGTTCGCCTCTCCCCATCGCAAGTACGCGGTAGGGGCCGCCTACCTGCGCGGTCAAGGAGATGGCAGGGTGGCAGCCGTGCACGGGCTGGAGGAAGTACAGCGGGAGGTGGCGGGCCTGGTGGTGGAGGCCAAGCTCCCGCAGCCGGGCCAGGCGCCATCAGGACACTACGAGGGTGAGGGATACGTGATCGTGAGGCATCCCGATACCGCGGTGGTCGAAAAAGCGATAGCGGACATCATCACCGGCATCAGAGTCGAGCTGAGCTGACGAGGATCACCCCGACATGAACGTGCTTTTCCTATCCCCGGGTTTTCCCACCGAGATGACCGATTTCGTACGGGGCCTGGCCGAGGTGGGAGCAGACGTGTACGGGATCGGGGATCAACCGGAAGGGGCCATCCCCGCCAAGGCCCGGGCGGCTCTGACTGGCTATGTCCAGGTGGACTTCGCTGATCCCGGTGGGGTGGTGGAGGCGGCGAAGGCCCTGGCCGAGCACGTCAGGATCGAGAAGGTCGAGTCGCTCTGGGAGCCGCTCATGATCGTCGCCGCACGCATCCGGGAGACTCTCGGACTCCCGGGGATGACAATCCCGGAAACCGTTCCGTTCCGGGACAAAGAGGCGATGAAGCAGGTGCTGGATGGGGCCGGGATACGCACCCCACACCACTATCGCGCCCGCGACGCAGCCAATGTGTGGTCATCCCTCGAGAAGATCGGCTACCCGGCCATCATCAAGCCGATCGCCGGGGCCGGTTCGGAGAGCACCTACCGGGTCAACCAACCGACCGAGGCGGAGGCCGTGATCCCTCTGCTGAGCTCGGTGCCGGAAGTGAGCGTCGAGGAGTTCGTCGATGCGGACGAGTTCACGTTCGACACCATCTGCGCCGATGGCCGAATCCTCTTCTACAACATCTGCTGGTACCGGCCGCGTCCGCTAATTGGGAAGAACAACGAATGGATCAGCCAGCAGACGGTGGTGTTGCGCGACCCAGACGCCGATCATCTGGCAGTGGGCAAGGAAATGGGGATACGGGTGATCGAGGCCATGGGGTACCGGGACGGCTTCACCCATATGGAGTGGTACCTGACCCCCGGAGGAGAGGCGGTGTTCGGTGAGATCGGTGCTCGACCGCCGGGTGGCCGTACCGTGGACGCCATGAACTTCGCCAACGACATCGACCTGTTCCGCTGGTGGGCAGAGGCGACGGTGACAGGCTCGATCTCGGAACCGCTCGAGCGCTCATACAACTGCGCCACCATCTTCAAGAGAGCTCATGGGCAGGGGCTGATCGAGCGTTATGAGGGGCTGGAGCCGCTGCTGGCCGAATTCGGGTCATCGGTCGTCACCGTCGACCTGAACCCGATCGGGGCTCCCCGCCGGGATTGGAAGGCCCAACTGGTCGGCGACGGGATGGTGGTGGTCCGGCATCCAGACCTCGCCACCTGCGCGTACATTGCCGACCGCTTCGGCACCGATCTCCGCATCTACGCCGGCTAGCCCCGGAAATCGGCGACCAGTGCAGTCAGCCGGTCAATGGCAGCCAGCGCCTCCTCGCGGCCTTTCTGGGGCAGCGAGAAGACAGCCCGGTTGACTCCCAGGCGATCCAGCTCATGCAGCCGCTCCAGCTCGGGTTTGACCGAGTAAGCGCTTATGTTGAAGGCGTCGGGGTCGCGGCCGGCTTCGCTGAGGGCGGATCTCACTTGTTCGACCCGCTCCCCGAGCTCATGCCGGGTGGCCAACGGCATCCAACCGTCGCAGAACTCGACCATGGCGGCGATCGACTTCGGCCCCGCCGCCGCTCCCAGGATGATCGGGGGATGGGGTCGTTGGATCGGCTTGGGCCACGCCCATGAGGGCTCAAGGTCGAAGAGGTCGCCGTCGAATGACGCCACTTCCTCGGTCCACAGCGACTTCATCAGGAGGACCTTCTCCCGCAGCATCGCCCTCCGTGCCTTGTAGTCGACACCATGAGAGGCCATCTCCTCCTTGTTCCACCCGTATCCGACCCCGAAGATCACTCTGCCGCCCGAGAGGTAATCGAGAGTCGCCACCTCTTTGGCCAGCCAGATCGGATCCCGTTGGGGAACCAGCGTGATGCCAGTGCCCAGTCGTAGCCGGTCGGTGCGGGCGGCAACCGCCCCCAAGGCGACGAAGGCGTCATGGGTTCGCCAGTACCACTCGGGCAGAGGCGCCGCCCCCTTGACTCCGCCCCACGGTGTCGCCCGCGAAGTCGGGATGTGGGAGTGCTCCGGGAACCAGAGCGACTCGAAGCCGGCCTCCTCGGCTCGCTCGGCCAGCTCGATCGGCCCGATGGTCTGGTCGGTGGGGAACATGAAGAGCCCGAAATCCATCCCGCCAGGGTAAGGGCCGCCACCTGCCTCGCGACCCGGATACGTTGAAGGCATGCTTCGGGAGCGACTGGTTGAACGGATCCGGGTAGAAGGCCCGCTCCCGTTCGAGGCTTTCATGGAGACCGCCCTCTATGACCCGGACGGCGGCTTCTTCACGGGCGAGCGGCTTCGCTCGGTGAAGGCCGGCGACTTCCTCACCAGCCCAGAGGTAAGTCCGATGTTCGGTGAGATGATCGGGCGGTTCGTCAGCCATGAGCGTGATCGGGTTGGTGAGCCATTTGTGCTGGCAGAAGTCGGGGCTGGATCAGGCTCTCTCTTGCGGCCGCTGCTCGACCAGCTCGAGGTG
>DATBMA010000078.1:0-12891 GCA_036555105.1 Acidimicrobiia bacterium | reverse complement strand
CGCTTGGGACCGAGGTAGGCATCGGGGTCACCGGGTCCGCCGGCCCGGATCCGCTGGAGGCCCCGCCCGGGACCATGGTGATCGGTGTCGCCACTCCGGAGGGGAGCAAGGCGAGGACCCTGCGGCTGCCGGGCGATCGGGAACGGGTGCGGGTGTACGCAACCACGGGAGCCCTCCACTTGGCCAGGCTCGCCATCACAGGCAAGTGGTGGAGCGAGTAGGCCGGCTTTTCTTCGGCCTGGCACTCCCGGCCGAAGCCATCGCAGCACTTTCCTCCCGATTGGAGGCGCTTGATGTCCCCGGGGGCGTGGTCCCACCGGGCAACTGGCACCTGACCCTGCGCTTCATTGGCGAAGTCGACCAGGTGGGGCTGGAGCGGCTCCTGGCCGAAGTCGACCAAGCCGACCTGGGCGACCCTTTCCGGGTCCGACTGGGGGAGATGGGGGCCTTTTCCCGCCCGCAGCGAGCCGAGGCCCTCTGGCTGGGGCTGGCAGCCGGCGAGGAGGAGGTGAAGGTGCTGGGAGAGGTGATCGAGGAAGCCACCCAGCGGGCCGGCTTCCCGCCGGAGGACCGGCCCCTTCACCCCCATCTCACGCTGAGCCGGATGCGCCCACCTGGCGATGTCCGCCCGGTGATAGCCGCATTCCGGCCCGCACCAATCCAATGGCGGGTCGAGGAGGTGGTCCTGTTCCTCAGTCGGCTGGGGCGGGGAGGGGCAAGATACGAGCGGCTGGAGGCCTTCCCGCTGGGGAATTGAATACCGCCGGATCGAACATCTGTTCGTGTATCGTGGCAATATCCGATTCTGTCGGTGCCACTACTTACAGTCGATCGTGAGCAGTCGAAGGAGATCCAAGTGGAGCGGGACAAAGCCCTTGAGATGGCCGTATCGCAGATCGAGCGGCAGTTCGGACGGGGGGCCATCATGAAGATGGGAGAGGCGGCCGACCAGAAGGTGGAAGTCATATCCACCGGCGCCCTGGCGCTTGACCTGGCCCTGGGGATCGGTGGAGTGCCCCGAGGGCGAGTCGTGGAGATATACGGTGTTGAGGGGGGCGGCAAGACCTCGCTTGCCCTTCACATCATCGCCGAAGCTCAGAGAAATGGGGGGATCGCCGCATTCATCGACGCCGAGCATGCACTCGACCCCGGGTATGCCAAGGCGATCGGGGTGGACGTTGACGAGCTCCTGATCTCCCAGCCCGACACCGGGGAGCAGGCGCTGGAGATCGCCGACATGCTGGTGCGCTCGGGCGCTCTCGACGTGATCGTGATCGACTCGGTGGCGGCCTTGGTGCCGAGAGCCGAGATCGAGGGGGAGATGGGTGACGCCCACGTCGGCCTCCAGGCGAGGCTGATGTCACAGGCCCTGCGCAAGCTCACCGGCACCCTGTCCAAGTCGAAGACGACCGCGATCTTCATCAACCAGCTGAGGGAAAAGATCGGCGTCATGTTCGGGTGCCTTCATTACGACACCCGAGTGGTCCTGGCCGACGGGACCAGGGAGAAGATCGGCAAGATCGTCAATCAGAAGCTGCCGGTCGAAGTGCAGTCCTATGACCTTGCCACCGGCAAAGTGGTGAGCCGGCCGGTGGTGGGCTGGTTCGACAACGGCCGGACCGACTCATTCCTCCAGATCGTGGTTGCCAACGGGCAGCGGGCAGGCAAGGGGAACCTGGCGGTGACCGCCGATCACCAGGTGATGACTCCAGGCGGTTGGCGGCGTGCAAAAGAGCTCAGCGTGGGCGACCGGGTGCTGCAATCCGTGCCCCACTACCTGTCGAGCCAGCAGTGGGAGCTCGTTCGGGGATCGCTGATGGGAGACGGCGCCTTATCGATGAGCCGCAACGGTCAGACCGCCCGCTTCCGAATCGGTCACGGAGCCAAGCAGACGACCTATGCGGAGTGGAAGTCAGAGATGCTGGCTGGTGTGCCACTGACGCGGTCGACGAATGCCAAGGGTGCGGTCTTCTATGACTCGTCGCCGATGTTCGAGCTGCGTGAGATGAGAGAGCAGGTCTATGTCGACGGCAGGAAGGTCTTCGACGACGAGTACCTAAAGGCATTGACTCCGCTCGCTTTGGCCGTCTGGTACATGGATGACGGCTCATTGGCCATCAGGGCCAAGGGGGTTCACGGGCGAACGAAGGATGGAAGCGGCCGGGCGGACATCTGTGTGGAGGCGATGTCGCCGGAGACACGCGTACGTCTGGTGGAGCACCTGGCCAAGACTTGGGGGATCGCCGGCCGGTTGCACGACCGCGGCGGAAAGGCGGAAATCACCTTCCCAAGGGCGGCGACCGATCGCCTCCAGGAGGTGATCGCCCCCTTCGTCCATCCGAGTATGGAGGACAAGCTCCTGCCGAAGTATCGGGGACGGTTCACCGTCGAACGGCCCGAGCCCTCGCGGGCAGAGCAGGTCTTGGTGCCCGTGCCGATCCTCGACATCTATGAGAAGCCCCGCTCGAAGAAGACCCACCGATTCGATTTGGAAGTGGCCGGGAGCCACAACTACCTGGCCGATGGGGTGGTGGTCCACAACTCACCGGAAACGACGCCGGGCGGTCGCGCCCTCAAGTTCTATTCGAGCATGCGCCTCGAAGTTCGCCGGATCGAGACGATCAAGGAGGGGACCGAGAGCATCGGCAACCGGACCCGGGTCAAGGTGGTCAAGAACAAGATGGCACCGCCCTTCCGGCAGGCCGAGTTCGACATCATCTTCGGGGAAGGCATCTCCAGGGAGGGCAGCCTGCTCGACGTTGCCGTAGATGAGGGCGTAGCGAAGAAGAGCGGTGCCTGGTTCACCTTCGAGGGAGACCAACTCGGGCAGGGCCGGGAGAACGCCAAGCGCTTCCTGCGGGAAAACCCCGAGATCGCGGTCCAACTCCAGGACAAGGTGTTCGAGGCGGTGGGTCTCACCGCCAATGTCGTGGCGGCCTCCGACGAGGTGGTGCCGATCGAGGAGTAGGTGGCTACAAGCTCGGATTTCGCGCCCTCGGGAGTGAGGCGGTGGGGGTAAGATTCCGCCACCACACAAACCAACCACTGACACTTATGAGATCGGTCCCTGCGAGAACGAGTTTGGAGGCCCTGACCCAGACGGGTTGAGGTCGTATTTCACCCTTTGGTTTGTGTGCCGAGCTTTCGAGCTCGGCACACGCGTTCTGATAGGGATCGCTGAGGAGGCGGCCCATGAACGTCGTCGCGGTATTGGCCATAGCCCTGGTCACCGGCCTGATCGGATTCGGCATCGCCTGGCTGCTGCTCAGACGCCGTGGTGACGAGTCGGACGTGGCATCGGCCAGGGCCGAGGCCCAGCGACTGATCCACCGTGGAGAGGAAGAGGGCCGGGCTCGGGCCGAGAGCTATCGCCAGAAGGAGGAGGCGGCGCTCGAGCACCGCCGTCTCGAGGTCTCCAGCATGGAGACCCGGCTGCTCCAGCGTGAGGAAACCCTCGAGCAGCGGGCTTCGAATCTTGCCCAGCGGGAACAGGTCTTGATCAGGAGGGAAGACGAGGTCGGCGAGAAACTCGCTGATGTCGAGTCGCTGCGCCAGGAGAGCCGATCCACCCTGGAGAGGGTCTCCAACCTCGACGCCAAGGCCGCCAAGCAAGAGCTGCTCGATCAGGTCGAGAATGACGCCCGGCGCGATGCCATGAAGCTGGTTCGCGACCTCGAGGTGCGGGCACGGGAGGAGGCCGACAAGCGGGCCCGCCGGATCCTCTCGACCGCCATACAGCGCCTGGCCTCCGAGGTGGTGACGGAGACCACGGTGTCGGTGGTCACGCTTCCCACCGACGACCTCAAGGGCCGGATCATCGGTCGGGAAGGCCGCAACATCCGAGCGCTCGAGGCCGTGACCGGGGTCAACCTGATAGTCGACGACACTCCCGAAGCGGTTTCGATCTCGTCCTTCGACCCGGTGCGAAGGGAGATCGCCCGGATCACCCTGGAGAAGCTGGTGGCGGACGGGCGAATCCACCCCTCCTCGATCGAGGAGGCATACGAGAAGGCACGAACCGAGGTCGAGGAGTCGGTTCGGGACTCCGGCGAGTGGGCGTTGCTAGAGGTTGGCCTCACCAAGATGAACCCTGAGCTGATCAACTTGCTAGGGCGCCTCAAGTATCGGACCAGCTACGGCCAGAACGTCCTCAACCACCTGGTCGAGTCGGCTCACATCGCCTCGATGCTGGCTGCTGAACTTGGAGTCGATCCAGCCCCGATCAAGAGATCGGCGTTCCTTCACGACATAGGCAAAGCAGTCACCCACGAGGTGGAGGGGTCACACGCCATCATCGGTGCCGAGATAGCCCGCCGGTTTGGCGAGGAGGCGTCGGTGGTTCACGGGATCGAGGCCCATCACAACGAGGTGGAGCCCCGGAGCCAGCTGGCGGTTCTGGTGCAAGCTGCCGACGCCGTCTCGGCGGCCCGTCCCGGGGCGCGAAGGGAGGCGCTGGAGTCGTACGTGCGCAGGCTGGAGCGGTTGGAGGCCCTGGCTGCGGACTTCTCCGGGGTGGAACGGGTGACGGCGGTCCAGGCCGGCCGCGAGGTCCGGGTCATGGTGGATCCCGGCCAGATCGACGATCTCGCTGCTCTGGACCTGGCACGTCGCATCGCCCGCAAGTTGGAAGAGGACCTCCAGTATCCGGGCCAGATCCAGGTCACGGTGATCAGGGAGTTCCGGGCAACGGATCACGCCAGATGACCATCACTCTGGCTCCGCCCCGGGTCAGGGAAGCATCGGCCCGGACACCAACCCGCGTCGGTCAGCGGTACTTCATCAGGACCTTTGGGTGTCAGATGAACGAGCACGACTCCGAGCGGATCGCCGGCCTGCTCGAAACGGACGGAATGATCCGAGCCGCGGCTCTGGACGAGGCCGATGTCGTGTTCGTAAACACCTGCACAGTGAGAGAGAACGCCGACAACCGTCTTTACGGCAACCTCGGTCACCTCAAAGAGCTGAAATTTCAGAGGCCCAACGCTCTGCTTGTCGTCGGAGGCTGTGCCGCCCAGAAGGACCGGGACATGGTCAGGGAGCGGGCCCCCTGGGTAGACGTAGTGATGGGGACCAACAACCTCGACCGGGTGCTCGACCTCATGGATTACGCCCAGGCCTGGGGCGGCATCACCGAGGTAGTCGATGAGCTGCAGGCGATGCCGTCCTCCCTGCCTTCGCGCCGGGAGATGACCCACAGCGCCTGGGTCTCGATCCAGGTCGGCTGCAACAACACCTGCACCTTCTGCATCGTCCCGGCCGTGCGGGGTCGCGAAGTGAGCCGGCGGATGGGAGACATCCTGCGAGAAGTGCGTTCCCTGGCCGACGAAGGCGTGGTCGAGGTCACGCTCCTTGGACAGAACGTCGACACCTACGGCCGCGACCTGGCCATCGACGGGCGCCGCCGCCCCCTGTTTGCCGAGCTCCTTCGACAGGTCGGCTCGGTCGAGGGGATTCGCCGGGTGCGATTCACCAGCCCCCACCCCAATGACTTCAACGACGAAGTGGCACAGGCCATGGCCGAGACCCCCGCCGTGTGCGAGCAGCTCCACTTTCCATTGCAGTCCGGGTCGGACCGGGTGCTCGCCCGAATGCACCGTGGATACAACCGGGCTCGATATCAGCGGAAGCTGGCGATGGCCCGCGACACCATCCCGGGTCTGGCGGTCTCCACCGATGTCATCGTTGGCTTCCCCGGAGAGACCGATGACGACTTCGCGCAAACGCTCGAAGTCGTCGAGGAGTCGCGGTTCGACCAGGCGTTCATGTTCATCTTCTCCCCCCGTCCTGGCACCGCCGCCGCGTCGATGGTCGACGAGTTCGTCGCGGAGGAGATCATCCAGGAGCGGTTTGGGCGGCTGGCCGAGCTTCAGAACCGGATCTCACTCGAGCTGAACCTGGCAACCGTCGGCCAGCAGTTGGAGGTTCTCTCCGAGGGGCCGTCGCGCAAGGATCCGGGCGTCACCACAGCAAGAAGCCGGACGGGCAAGGTCGTTCACGTCGACGGGGTTCATCCGGCCGGCTCATTTCACGAAGTCGAGGTAGTGGCTGCCGCTCCCCATCATCTGACCGGGAGCCTCCGCTGAGGACGATCCTGGCGGTGCTCGGGCCCACCGCCGCCGGCAAGAGCGATCTGGGACTGCGGTTGGCTGAAGACGTCGGTGGCGTCATCCTCTCGGTCGACTCGATGCAGGTGTATCGGGGAATGGACATCGGCACCGCCAAGCCCAGCCAAGCGGACCGGGCCAGGGTGGTTCACCACATGATCGACCTGGTCGAGCCGACCGAGCCCTACAGCGTCGCCGAGTTCCAAGGCGAGGCGCGTCGCCTTCTCGAACAGGAGGACCGGCCGATGGTGATCGTCGGAGGTTCCGGCCTCCACTTTCGGGCGGTGGTGGATCCCATGGTGTTCCCGCCCCACGATGCCGAGCTGCGGGGCCGGCTCGAGTCGATGGCCGACCCTGTCGCCGCACTGGTGAGCGCCGATCCGACCGCCGCCGAGCACGTCGACCTGGCCAATCGCCGGAGGGTGGTGCGGGCGCTGGAAGCTGTGGTTATCACTGGGCGGGGTGCCGGCGAGAGATTGGCCACAGCCGAGGCAGATGCCGTCCGTTCGTACCGGTCCCTGTATGACTTCAGGGCGGTCGTGGTCGATCCAGGAGACGACCTGAGCCGGCGGATCGGGCTGCGACTGGCGGAGATGCGCGGACGGGGCCTCCTCGACGAGGTGCGCGGGCTGCGCGGTCGGATGGGCAGGACGGCGGCCGCAGCGGTGGGGTATCGCCAGCTGCTGCCGGTTACCGAGGGAACGATCGCGGAGGATCAGGGTTGGGCAGAAGTCGAGCGAGCTACCCGCGCTTTGGCCCGCCGGCAGCGCACATACTTCCGTCGGGACCCCAGGCTTCGCTGGGTAGCCTGGCACGAGGACCCCGAGCGCCGATATCAGGCCGTGCGAGATGGACTGGAGCAGTCGTGAAGTTCGTCAAGATGGAGGGTCTCGGCAACGACTTCATTGTGGTCACCGGCAACCAGAGCCCGGATACCGCACTCGTTCAACGAGTTTGCGACCGGAGGAGAGGGGTCGGAGCCGACGGAGTGCTGTTGATCACCGACGACAGTGGCCAGGTGACGATGCACTACTGGAACGCCGACGGTTCGATGGCGGAGATGTGTGGCAACGGCCTCCGCTGCGTTGCGCGTTTTGCCTTTGATGAGGGGATGGCCGACGGGCCCAAGTTCACCGTCATGACCGCCATCGGCCCCCGTCAGGTGGAGGCCGGTGAGGTGCCGCGAGTGGAACTGGGTCCGACCTCGGTGGGGGAGCGGTTCGCCCACTCCGGCCTCGACTTCACGCGGGCTTCTGTGGGAAACCCCCACGCGGTTCACATCGACGGCGACCCCGCCACCCAGCCGGTGAGCACCGTCGGTCCCGCTCTCGAGCGCGATACCCCGGGAGGAATCAACGTCGAGTTCGCCCAGGTGATGGGTAGGGGCGAGCTGACGCTGCGCGTGTGGGAACGAGGGGTGGGGGAGACCGCTGCCTGCGGGACCGGCATGGCCGCGGCCGCGGCCGTGGCCCGCGCCGCCGGGATGATCGGCGACCACGTTGAGGTAGTTGTGCCAGGCGGGCGAGGGGCGGTTGACCTCATCGAAGATGTGGCCTGGCTGACCGGGCCGGCCAACTATGTGTTCTGGGGTGAGTGGAAGGACGCCTAGCGGGTCATAGCCGGCGTAGGACCGAGACCACCCGGCCGATCACTTCGACTCCCTCGGTGTAGGTCTGCGGCGAAAGCGCCGGGTTGGCCGGAATCAGAGTGACCTCGTCCCTGCGACGCTTGATCCGCTTGACCGTCGCCTCGGAGCCGTCGATGAGCGCCGCCACGATGTCCCCGTCCGCGAATTCAGCACCTCGCTCCACGACCACCAGGTCGCCATCGAGGATGCCGTCGTCGATCATCGAGGTGCCACGCACCTCGAGCATGAAGACCGGCCCCCGACCGGTGAGCTCGGTGGGGAGGGTGAGGACCTCTTTGACGTCCTCCACCGCCGCAATGGGAGAGCCGGCAGCGATGCGGCCCAGGACAGGCACCTCTCGCGTGGAAGTGCGATTGCGCGGGCGGGCACCGACGACTTCGATCGCCCTCGGTTTGGTGGGGTCGCGTCTTATGTAGCCGGCCTCGACCAGGCTCGACAAGTGATTGTGGACGCTGGAGGGCGATGACAAGCCGAGCGAGGCGCCCAATTCCCTCACCGAGGGTGGGTATCCCCGTTTGGCCACCGAATCGGTGATCAGGGCCAGGATCTCCTGCTGGCGCTCGCTCAGATCGGTCTTATCCGCCATTATCTCAACCTCCCGAACAGGTGTTCTCGCCAGGCTAACGGGCCGCTCAGCCGAAACCAAACATCTGTTCGTGCTTGACAGCGAACAGCTGTTCGATAGGATGGCATCGAACGTCCGTTCGTCATCCGAGGGGACGTGGCCGGGGAAGGCCCCCGGAGGCCCTGTTCGAGGAGGGAGACCCGATGCCGACACGCCATCAGCCTTCCCTCAGGCTGTTGATCCTCCTCACGGCGATGGTTTCGGTCTTCCTCCTCGTCACGGCCAGGGTGGAGGCAGGCGAGCCTCCTGCCCCGCCCGCCCGCTACACGGTCGAGGCCGGTGACACCCTGTGGACGATTGCCGGACGGGTAGCGGGGGAGGAAGAGGACGTCAGGGCAGTGGTCCACCGGCTGATGACCGATAACCAGCTCGACACGGCCGAGATCCATCCCGGCCAGGTGCTGCTGGTCTCCGAGGTGGAGGCCTGACCCCGACCGGTATCCTGCCGCCATGCGATGTCCGACCTGTGGAACCGCCGATACCAGGGTCATCGACAGCAGGCCGGCCGATCAGGGTTCCTCGATCCGGAGGCGGCGAGAGTGCCCCAACTGCGGACACCGCTTCACCACCTATGAGCGGGCCGAGGCTCAGATCCTGGTGCGAAAGCGCAACGGGCGTCTGGAGCCCTTCCAGACGGGAAAGATCCAATTGGGCATGGTGGCGGCGCTGACCGACCGTCCTGTCTCCGATGATGCCGTGGCGGCGGCGGTCGACGAGATCGAGGCGGAGGTCAGGCTCATGGGATCCCCGGTCTCATCCACGGAGATCGGTCGGTTGGTGCTCGACCGTCTCCGGACCATCGACGAGGTGGCCTACCTACGGTTCGCCAGCGTCCACAAGGACTTCCAGGACGCCACCGATTTCGAGCGCGAGATGGCCGCCCTCGAGGAGCAGATCAAGGACTGAGTTCGGTCAAGGCCTCTCTGGCCTGGCGCAGGCTGTCGGTGGCCGTTGCCGCCATCGCGTCGAGGACCACCGACAGATCCGAGGTCAGCCTGTCGAGTTGGCTCTGGAGCCGATCGAGGCTCTGGCGGGCCCCAGGTGAGTCTCCGGCTGCCAGCCGGTCGAGGTACTCCGTCTTCCAGACTTCGAGGCCCGCAACGAACTCGGCCACCGCGGTGGCGTGCTCCGTCAACTCGGGCGCCGCGGCGGTGGGGACCAGCAGCGGAGCCAGCTCGACCTGCCACCCGGTCAGCCCCTCCGACATCTCAATCGGGTCACCAGTGTCCTCGAGAATGGGAACCCGACCGAGGGGCTCGAGCTGTGCCCGATAAGACCAGGCAGCCCCGAGCGTTGACCGGAGGGTCAGGGCCGACGAGGAGGCTTCCACGGCGGCAGCTCGCATGGTGTTCTCGGTGGTGGCCGGGAGCCCCGAAGCCAGATCGAAGAGGGAACGAGCAGATGCATCGAGTGCCAACAACGAGGTGGCAGCAGCGGCCGCCCCGCTCGGGTCGTGGAGTGATAGAGCCGGCTCGACCTCCGAAAGCGCGGTGGAGAGCTCTCCCGCCGCCAGTTGAAGCTCGGCCGCCTGCTCCTGGCCTGCTCGATCCCAGATCAAGTAGGCCGCCACCGCCAGCGCTGCCAGCGCCAGGAGCCCGGCGATCGCTCCCCAATGAGCATGAGAGTTGGTCAGCTGGCGGAGACGGATCCTTTGTGGCTTCCAGTCGGCGGGGAGTTCGGGCTCAGGCAGCCCGGTGACGGGATCGAGGTACGAGCGATTGGAAGGCGCGAGCTCGCTGTAGATGGCAGGGGCATCGACGAAGCCCAACTGCTCGAGGGTCGAGCTCTCCCAGGAAACGCGTGGTGAGGGCGGGGCGACCGAAGTCGAAGCCAGGTGTCTGGCCCTCCGATGGAAATCGCACAGCTCGTCGGCTGAACGGCAGTCTGTACAGTAAGCAGTAGCCACGTTTCCCCCGTGGTGGTCCGCCCGCCGCCCCATTGAGTTGTCAGTGCCCATTCAGGTTACCGCCCTATCCGTCGACCCCGAACTACCCCTGCCAGTCCCGGCCCATCCGGGAGACGCCGGGCTCGACCTCATGGCCAGGATCGACTTCTCGCTAGGCCCAGGAGAGAGGGCTGCGGTTGGCACGGGACTGGCGGTGGAAATCCCCATCGGCCATGCCGGGCTTGTGCTCCCGCGTAGTGGGCTCGCCCGACGGCACGGAGTCACATTGGTCAACTCACCGGGGCTGATCGACGCCGGTTATCGAGGTGAGATCGAAGTCCTCCTCGTCAATCTCGGTTCGGAGGCGGTGGGCTTCCAGCGGGGGGAGCGCATCGCTCAGCTGGTGATCGTGCCGGTTGCGTCGGTCCAGTGGGTGGTGGCTGAATCGCTCTCACCGAGTACCCGGGGAGCGGATGGCTTCGGCTCCACCGGGCGATGACAGGATGGGTGGGGCTCGCCCCGCCTATTACAATTGGCCCCCTGCGGAAGTAGCTCAGCTGGTAGAGCGCAACCTTGCCAAGGTTGAGGTCGCGGGTTCGAGCCCCGTCTTCCGCTCTCGTAGCGACCGGCCTTCCGGTCGCCTCACGGCGACGTGGCCGAGTGGTTAGGCGCGGGTCTGCAAAACCCGTTACCCCGGTTCAATTCCGGGCGTCGCCTCCAACATCAGAGAGTCTCGAGGAAGACCGACATCGCCAAACCGACCGTTACGAGTGGTCCGGTGAGGACACCCTCCACTTCGTAGGACTCGGGCAACATCGTGTCGGCGATCATCGCCAGCAGCGCTCCCGCTGCGAAGCAATTGACCAGGGCTCCGGTGGATGTCGACATGGTCTGGAAGAAGATGTATCCAGCGGCGGCCGCGATTGCGGAGAGAGCTACCACCGCGATCCACATCAGGAAGACCCTGCGGGCCGGCCAGTGGGCTGCCTTCAGGCCGGCCGACGATGACATTCCCTCGGGCAGGTTGGACATGATGACCCCGGCCAGGAGAGGGACGCTGATCGCTCCCTGCAGGACCGTCAGCCCGAGGACGAAGGACTCCGGGATGCCGTCCAGGATCGAGCCGAGCACGATGGCGAGCGGAGAGCCATTGGCCTGCTCACCCGAAGCGTCTTTGCGCTGGGCGCCACCCCGCTGATCGAGGATCCAGTCGCCCAGCGCGAATGCTCCTGCTCCGGCCAGAAGGGCGACGGTGAGCTGAGCCGGCGGAGCGACCTCGATGGCGTCCCCAATCAACTCGAAGGCGACGGACCCGATCAGGACTCCCGATCCGACGGCCATGACCGCGGCATTGACCTTGATGCTGGGATTGGCCCAGTAGGCGATGGCCGCTCCGACCAGGAGAGCCGAGGCCCCCAGTGCTCCCCAAAAAGCCGCTTCGAGCAATGAACGGGCGTCGAGCGGCACATTCGAAATCTAGCGACGGACGATCCCGATTCCCCGGCGCGGGTAAGATCGACTCACCGGGCTCTTAGCTCAGGGGTAGAGCGCTTCCTTGACGCGGAAGAGGTCAGAGGTTCAAATCCTCTAGGGCCCACCCTCATTTATGCCTCACAGGCTCCAAATAGGGGCCTTTCACTTGCGGGGAATTGGCGAACCGTGCCAATATCGCTCTTGAACTCATTAAGAGGGAGTGTCAAATGGCTATGTCAGCCCAGCACAAAGCAGCGTTGGTTCAGGGCCGCACAGAGGCGAGGGCGATTAGGGCCTATCTCGATGCTCTCGGTAGCAGGAAGCCCGGCAGGCCTGTCACCCCGGTGAGTCTCGAAAACAGGATTGCCGCCTTACAAGCGAAAATCGACGACGAAGACAACGCTTTGCGGCGAGTAACCCTGCTCCAGAGCCGGATCGAGCTCGAAAGGTCGCTGGCGGAAGCGGAAACCTCCATTGATCTGACCGAACTCGAGGCTGGCTTTGTAGAGTCGGCTGCCGCCTACTCGGAACGCAAGGGCATCACTTACCCGGCGTGGCGCCAGGCCGGAGTGCCGGCGTCGGTCTTGAAAGAAGCCGGGATTCCGCGAACCAGGAGCTGAGCTCAGTCCCAGCCGATCTCACTCAGACGGTCTTCTTCGATCCCGAGGTAATGGGCGACTTCGTGGAGGACCGTTCGGTGGATTTCTCGGCGCAGTTCGGCGTCGGGCAATTCGAGCGCCAGATGAGGTTGCCGAAAAACCGTGATGCGATCCGGCAGCTCTCCCCAATAGTCGCTGCCTCGGTCCAGCAAAGAGACTCCTTCATAGATCCCGAGAATCGAGCCATCTGGGTCCTGATCAGCTGACGGACGCTCTTCCACCACCACGATGAGATTGTCGACTCTCTCGAGCACCCAATCCGGCAGTTGATCGAGTGCTTTGTCGACCTCACGCTCGAATTCCCGCCGCTGCATTGGGTCCATTAAACACGGAATCCTGCCCTCGCTAGGATCGACGCCTCGGGCGCTTGGCTCAGCGGTAGAGCGCTGCCTTCACACGGCAGAGGTCAGTGGTTCGATCCCACTAGCGCCCACCAAAAACAGCCCATCACCGTTGATCATTTTCGACTCATCCTCTGTGGACAACCGGATTGGTGC
>DATBMA010000076.1:0-12114 GCA_036555105.1 Acidimicrobiia bacterium | reverse complement strand
ACACGCCCACGACCATGAACACATCTTTGAGAGTCCCCACCAGTTGGAAGGCGAGTGCGACGGCAATGACGGCGGCGGCGACCTTTGCCCAATACGTGATGGGCGGCCACCCCGTAGTCGACCCCTCGTCGGTCATAGCGGGGTGAGATTGGCCCTGGTCAGGGCCGGGTAGGGGGTCCAACGAACTGGGGGTCCGGGATTGGGTGGTGTCGGCCAACCGCCTCTATTTACCCGACTCGAAGGGTTTTCAACCCGGCGCGGTTTCGCTTCCCCCGCCACCGGGTAATCGAGTTGTGCTGGGACTCTGACCCTCTGAGTCCCTGTCGAGCATGTGAGGCGGCTGTCAACTTCCAGCCGCCTTGCATGTAGGGAGCGCCGGGTCGGCTCCGGTCGGGGGTCCGGAGTCGGCCCGCCGGTCCTTCCGATCCCTGACATTTGCGATGATCAAGAGCGAAATTCACGCCGCCGGAGGAGGTGAGGCAGTGCAAGAACTCCTGGTGGACTTCATCACGTCATTGGACGGCTATGGAGCCGCAGAAGGCTGGCCCGGCTGGTGGGGCCTCGAAGGGCCCGAATACCTCGCCTGGCTCGGCCAGCAGCCGGAACGCGACTACTTGATCCTGATGGGACGCAACACCTACGAGCTCATGTCCAGGTTCGCGGCGGAAGCCGAGGCATCGGAGGACGAGGCCACCGACGAGGACGACTCGTTCGCCGAACTCGGCGCCCAGACCAAGGTCGTGTTCTCCTCGACCTTGCAGGAGCCGTTGTCGTGGGCCAACACCCGGCTCATCCGCGGCGATGCGGTCGAGGCGGTGAGGGAGATGAAGCAAGACGGCACCCGCCCGATGCGCACCATCGGCAGCCTGACCCTATGTCGATCACTGCTCGAGGCAGGGTTGGTTGACCGGTTCCGAGTGGTCGTCTTCCCGGTTATCACAGGGAGCACCGGCCGGGACCGGATCTACGACGGATATCCAGACGTCGCCCTGGAGATGGTCAACGGCCGGACATTCGACGGACGGCTCCAGCTGCTCGAGTATGCCCCGACGGTGCTCGCCGGGCCGCCCAACCCGCCGCCAGCTACCTGAAGCTCAAGCTGACACAACCAGCAGTTGAGGACCGCGCCGAACTTGAACCGCGGTGAGCTCGATCAGTTTGTCTCCGCCCCCGCGGTGGCGCTTCTCATGGGGCAAGAGTCGGCACACTCCACCATTCAGCCGTCGCCCGCCGCATTTCGTCGAAGCATGGGGGTTCAACGCAGCCGCCACACTGCACGCGAACCGTGACCGTTCTGCCGACCGGCACGCATCCAGCTCGTCCTGCCACATGTCACAGTCGCCCACACTCGCCAATGCTGAGGCCGCAATCCGAAATGGCCAGACCCGTCGCCAACTCAGGAACGTAATGCGAACCACATTGACGGACTCCGCGGTCAAGAGCCCGAGCCAGATGCGTAGACAGGACTCTGGTCAGGCGAGCCCTCGAGACTTTGGGCAGGGTGGGCCTTGCTGTGTCTAGCGGCTTTCGACGCGCCGCATGAGAAGGTGGCGGCTCTTCATCCCAAGGGCCGCCACCTTCGCCGTCGCCCTTAGTATCGCTCCGATTCCACCTCTTCGGTCACCCAGATATTCGGCGCGCTGGTGACCCCCGCCCTCGACATCGCCTCCTGCAACGAAGGATCCGCCAAAAAGGCCCGGGCCCCGTCGAGGTCCGCAAACTCGTTGACGATCACCTGTTGGGACGAGTCGTCGACGGACCGATAGAGCCGATGGCCGGTGGCTCCGTTCTTGCGACGGTTTTCGCCATGCTCCTCGAATACCGCCTTCCATTTGTCGAAGTCCTCGACGGAGTGCTGCACAAATACATAGACCGACATCCGGGTCCCTCCCTTTCCTCGACAACCTGTCGAACCGCGGGAACCTAACACCGGCATCGGAAGATGACATCCGGCGGGGGGGCCCGACCCTGGCTCGGACAGGGAGCGGAGGTCTTTGGACTCAGCAATCATCAGCCGAAAGCTGACGACCGCGAAAAGGGCGAGGGCAGAGAGACGTCAAACGCCTCTGACGGTGACGCTTCGTGGTGTCGGAGGGGGGACTTGAACCCCCACGCCCTATGTGGGCACTAGGCCCTCAACCTAGCGCGTCTGCCTATTCCGCCACTCCGACGTGGAGTACTCGAACTATAGGAAGGCTCAGGAGAGCAGCAGGGTGAGGGCGATGGTCGTGAGCCCGAAGAGCACGCCTGCGATAACCGTCAGGCGATCGAGGTTTCGCTCCATCACCGTCGTGCCTCTGAAGCCGGCCGGCCCCATTCCGCCTCCGAACATATCGGAGAGCCCTCCGCCGCGCCCGGCGTGGAGGAGGATCAAGGCGACCATCGCGATCGAGAAGGTCACGTGTAGGACGATCGTGAATACGGTCAGGAACTGCATGAGCGACGTGGATTCTACCCTGGCCGGTTCGGCTATCCGGCCTGGCGGGCAACGGCGGCCGCCGCCTCGGCGGCGGCGGCGGGATCACCGAGATACCGATGCTCGATGGCACGGAACCGATCGTCCAGCTCATAGATGAGTGGGAATCCGGTGGGGATGTTGAGGTCGACGACCTCCTGATCCGAGAGCCCGTCGAGGTGCTTGACCAGGGCCCTCAGCGAGTTGCCGTGCGCGACCACCAGAGGCTGGCGGCCCGCCCCGAGGTCCGGCACGATGAACTCATACCAGTAGGGCAGCATCCGGGCGACAACGTCGGCCAAGCACTCGGTGGATGGCAGCAACTCGGGGGGCAGAACCTGGTAGCGGGGGTCATGGCTGGGGTGGCGGGGATCATCGAGCTCGAGCGCCGGTGGAGGCACGTCATAGGAGCGCCTCCACAACTTCACCTGCTCCGCTCCGTGTTGTTCGGCCGTCTCCTGCTTGTTGAGGCCCTGGAGTGTGCCGTAGTGGCGCTCATTGAGCCGCCAGTGCCGTGTCACCGGCAGCCAGTGGAGGCCCATCTCCGCCAGCGCGATCTCTGCGGTGCGAGTGGCCCGGAGCAGCACCGAGGTGTGCACGACCCCGAACCTGAGACCTTCGTCACTCATCCAAGCCCCGGCCTGGGTCGCCTCGGCCTCGCCTGCCTCGGTCAGATCGACGTCGGTCCACCCGGTGAATCGGTTCTCACGGTTCCAGGTCGACTCGCCGTGTCGGAGGAGGACCAGGGTCAGCAAGCGCTCACCTCACAACCAGTATCGGATCACGGAAGCAAATCCGTCGGGATCGAGGGAGGCACCACCGACCAAAGCTCCATCGACGTGGCGCTTGGCCATGAACCCCTTGATGTTGCCGGCGTTCACCGAGCCGCCATAGAGGATGCGCACCGACTCGGCGACGTCGACGCCGTGGCTCGACTCCAACTCGTTGCGGATCAGCTCGCATACGGATCCGGCATCATCGGGAGCGGCGTTGTGACCGGTGCCGATGGCCCAAACCGGCTCGTAGGCGATGTTGATCGAGCCGAGCCCGGAAGAGAGGCTCGCCAGCCCTCCCCGCACCTGTCCCAAGACCACCTGCTCGGTGGAGCCCCCCTCTCGCTGCTCCAGCGTCTCACCGACGCAGATGACCGGGCTCATCCCCGCGGTCATCACGGCCCTGACCCGGCGGTTGACCATCTCATCAGTCTCGCCGAAGTGGGTGCGACGCTCGGAGTGCCCGAGGATTACGTAGGAGACGCCGAGCTTGGCCAGCATCGTCGGTGAGACCTCGCCGGTGAAAGCTCCTTCGTTCTCCCAAAAGGAGTTCTGCGCGCCGAGCCGAAGCAACAACCGGTCGGCCTCGATCACGGTCTGCACCGACCTCAGAGCGGTGAAGGGAGGGGTGACGACCACCTCGACCCGGTCGTAGTCATCGGGTTGCAACCGGTAGGACAGCTTCTGGACCATCTGGATCGCCTCCAGATGATTGGCATTCATCTTCCAGTTGCCCACCATCAGCTTCTTACGGTCCATCCACCCACCTCTCCAGAACGGCGACTCCCGGCAGATCCCTGCCCTCAAGGAGCTCGAGCCCGGCTCCCCCACCGGTCGAGAGGTGGGACACGGAGTCTTCCAGACCCAGGATCCGAAGAGCAGCAACCGAGTCGCCGCCCCCCACCGCCGTCCATCCGGCGCAACCGGCCACCGCCTCGGCCACTGCCTCGGTGCCGTGACGGAAGCGCTCCCACTCGAAGACGCCCATCGGCCCGTTCCAGAAGAGGCTGGCGGCGTCCTTGATCACACCGGCAAAGCGGGCAGAGGTGCCAGGGCCGATGTCGAGGCCTATCCGTCCTCGCGGAATCGAGTTCGCCGCGGTCACAACCGCCTCCGCCGACTCCTCGAAGGCCGACGCGGCCACGATGTCCGACGGGAGCACCAGCTTGTCCCCGTCCGGCCCCGTCAGCAGTTTGCCGACCTCATCGATCATCTCCGGCTCGAGGCGGGAGTCACCCACCTCGGCGCCGGCCGCGGCCAACAGGGTGAAGCACATCGCCCCACCGATCAACATCGAGTCGACTTTGGGCAGCAGGTGCTTGATCACTCCCAGCTTGTCGGAGACCTTGGCCCCTCCGAGCACAACCACATAGGGCCGGTCAGGGTCACCGAGAAAGCGGCCTAGGCCTTCGATCTCGGAGATGAGCAGAGGCCCGGCGGCAGACCGCAGACGCTCGGCGACCCCGACGGTAGAGGCGTGGGCACGATGGACCGAACCAAAGGCATCCTCGACGAACACGTCGGCGAGGCGGGCAAGGGCATCTGCCAGCAAGGGATCGTTCTTGGTCTCGCCAGACTCGAACCGGGTGTTCTCGAGCAGCGCGATCGCCCCCGGGGCCAGGTCTCGGGCAGCGGCTTCGACCTCGTCTCCCACCACCCCGGGGAGTTGAACGACCTCCCCTGCGAGCAGCTCCGCCATCCGCACGGAGACAGGGGCGAGGCCGAGCTCGGGTTCCCGGTCCTTGGGGCGCCCGAGGTGGCTGCAGACCAGCACCGACTCTGCCCCACCCGCACTCAGTAGTTCGATGGCGGGGAGGGCTTTTCGGATCCGAAAGTCGTCACTGACCCGGCCCAGCTCCATGGGGACGTTGAGGTCGGCGCGCACGAGCACGCGCTTGCCCGCAAAGTCGAGTTGGTCGATCCGGAGGTAGCGGGTCACCCCAGATCAGGCCCGACCAGCTCGGCCAGCGTCCACCCCAACCGCATAGGGTCGTGAGCCGGCCATTCCGCCTGTTGGTCAGCCACGTCGGCACCAACGACGCTCCATCCCCATCGACCTTGATCTCGGACCCAGACCGGGTCGACCGTGGGGGGGACCTGCAACGGCCCGTCGTGGGTGATGATGGTCCCTGGCCCGGTGACTCCTCCCATCTCAGCGAGAGCTTCGACGTGCCGGTCCCCACTCAGACCCAGGGTCTCGCCGTCCTGGGTCACCAGGTTGAGCACGAACACCTTCCGGGCCGGGCTGGCCATCACTGCCTCAGCCATCCATGGGACCATCAACACCGCCAGCAACGAGGTATAGAGGCTGCCGGGGCCGAGGACGATCTGGTCCGCTGCGGCAATGGCCTGCAGCGCATGCGGGTGGGCCTGCAATCCGGCCGGTCCCAACTCCAGGCGCTCGACCCCGCCCTGGGCCTTGGAGATGGCGGCCTGCCCCACCACCTCGACGCCGCCCACGGTGGCGCTGAGGATGGCCGGCTCCGCGGCCGCCGGAATGACCGTCCCTACTGCACCCAGCATCCGCCCGGCGGTGTCAACCGCGGCTGCGAAGTCCCCCAGTAGATCGGTGAGGGCGGCCAGCAGGAGGTTGCCCAATGAGTGGTCCTCGATGTCCCCTCCCCGAAACCGGTAGGCGAACAGCTCCGACCACATGCTGGGCTCTGGAGTCAGCGCCAGCAGGCACCGGCGGATGTCACCGGGCGGCGGGATGCCGAGGCCGGAGGTGATCCTCCCGGAGGAGCCACCATCGTCCGCCACTGCCACCACTGCGGTGACCGAAGAGGCATAAGACTGCACGGCCTCCAAGGTGATGGACAGCCCGTGACCCCCACCGATCGCAACGACCTTGGGACCGGCGGGGTCCAGGAGAAGGCTCTCGAGAACGGCCGCAGTCTGAGTCGTCACTCAGCCGCATCCCGATGGCGAACGTTGGCAGTGATCCCCCGCGAGCCCAGCCAGGTCGCCAGCTCGACCGCCAACGCCACCGAGCGGTGGCGTCCACCCGTGCAACCGAGCCCGATCGAAAGGTAGGACTTGCCTTCTTCCTGATAGCGAGGGATCAGGAAGATCAGTAGATCCTCGACCTTCTCCAAGAATTGCTTGGCGTCCGGTTGGCCCAGGACGTACTCGCGCACCGGAGGGTCGGTGCCGACCAGCGGCCTCAAATCGGGCACCCAGTGCGGGTTGGGCAGGAACCTCACGTCGAAGAGCAGGTCCACGTCGCGGGGGATGCCGTGCTTGTAACCGAACGAGGTGAGGGCGACCCGCATGGGCGGCCTGGTCTCCGCCTCGGAGAAGAGCTCGACGATCCGCCCCCGCAGCTGATGAACCGACAAGTCGCTGGTGTCGACCACGAAGTCGGCCATCTCTCGCAGTTCCGCCAGCATCTGTCGCTCACGCCCGATCGCATCAGCCACCGAGTCGGACCTGACCGGATGGGGGCGGCGATTCTCCTCGTAGCGATGGATGAGGACCTGGTCCTCGGCGTCCAGGAAAAGGATGCCGACCCTGATCCCCTGCCGGCCGAGCTCGTCGCGAGCTGATTGCAGGGCATCGAGCGGCAGCCCACCCCGGGAGTCGATCACCACGGCCAGCTGCCGCCGGCGCTCGGTCACCTCGTGATGGTCGACCGCCTGGGCGATGAGCTGAGGAGGCAAGTTGTCGATGACGGTGTACTCGAGATCCTCCAGCACCTTGGCGGCGGTCGAGCGGCCCGCCCCGGACATCCCGGTGACGACCAGGACCTGAGGGCGATCGGTGATTTGGGGTGGCTCGGTCATCCGACTCTCCGTGCGGTCGCGCCGACCGATTCCGAGTGCAGGGCAGAGTACAGATCGGCGGCCGTCGCCTCTGGCACCACCTCCGACAACTCTTCGACCGTCGCTTCACGCAGCTTCTTCAACGAGCCGAAGCGGCGCAGCAAGGTCTTCTTCCGAACCGGCCCGATACCCTCGACCTCGTCCAGCACCGAGTCGACCATCCGCTTCGATCGAAGGTTCCGGTGGTAGTCGATGGCGAACCGGTGGGCCTCGTCCCTGACCTGCTGCAGCAGATAGAGCGCCTCCTCGTCGCGGGGGATACGAAGCGGCTCCGGCTGGTCAGGCAGGTACACCTCCTCCATCTTCTTGGCGAGGCCGGCCACCGGGATGTCGAGCCCGAGATCGTCCAACACCTTCACTGCTCTTCCCAGCTGGCCGGCTCCTCCGTCGACCAGGACCAGGGACGGTGGGTAACTGAAGCGCTTCTGCTCCGACGGCGGCCGCTTCTGCTCGACCAACAGAGCGGTGAAGCGGCGTCTGAGGGTCTCTTCCATCGAAGCGAAGTCGTCCTGACCCTCGACCGTCCTGATCTTGAAGCGCCGGTAGTCCGAGCGGCGGGGAAGGCCATCCTCGAGCACGACCATCGAGGCAACGGTGTTGGTTCCCTGGAGGGTCGAGACGTCGTAGGCCTCGATCCGCAGCGGCGCTTCCGGCAGGCCGAGGACTTCCTGCAGGCTGCGGAGGGCCTTCGCCCGGGCGTTGTGATCCGACTGCCGCCGCAGCCGATGGCGCCCAAACTCTTCCCGAGCGTTGGTCGTAGCCGTTTCCAGCAGTCTGCGTTTGATACCGCGCTGCGGCACCCGCAGGCTGACGGGCCCCTGACGGCGCCCGCTCAGCCATTCCTCCCACAGCACGGGGTCAGGCGGCAACTCTGCGGTGAAGACGGTCCGCGGGGGAACGTCGTCGGTGTATAGCTCGCCAAGGACCCTGGACACGAGCTCGGGCCCGCTCACCTCCTCGACCCGATCGACCACGGTCCCCCACCTGCCGACCAGCCGTCCGCGGCGGACGTGCAGTACCTGGACGGCGGTCTCGAGGTCGTCTCCGTGGAAAGCGAGCAGGTCGAAGGCTTCCGGCTGGGTAGTCACGACTTCTTGGCGTTCAAGCGCCCGCTCCACATCGCGCAACCGGTCCCGATACCGAGCTGCGTGCTCGTACTCCTGCCGCTCGCTTGCCTGATCCATCTGCCTGCGCAGCCGGGTCAAGACCTCGTCTGTCTCGCCCCGCAGAAATGCAGCCAGCCCGTCGACCATCGCCTGGTAGTCGTCTGGGGCGACCTCGCCCACGCATGGACCGGAGCACTTCTCGATGTGGAACAACAGGCACGGCCTCCCCTGGGCACGCTGCCTCTTGAAAAAGGAGTCCGTGCATGTGCGCACCGGGAATGTTCGTAGCAAGAGATCGAGGGTCTTGCGGATGGCATACGCGTGGGCATAGGGCCCGAAGTACTCGGTACCGGGCTTGCGGCTGCCCCGCATCACCCTCGCCCTTGGCCATTCATCGCTGCGGGTGATCGCTAGGTATGGGTACGACTTGTCGTCGCGCAGCCGAATGTTGAAGCGCGGTCGGTGGCGCTGGATCAGCGAGTACTCGAGCATCAGGGCCGCCACCTCCGTCTCGGTGACGATCCACTCGACTGAGTCGGATGCATCGACCATCGCCCTGGTCCGTGCCGGGAGGTCGCGAGAGAAGTAGGTCGTCACCCGCTTGCGCAGTGACTTCGCCTTGCCGGCGTAGATGATCCTCCCGTGCCTGTCCTTGAAGGTGTAGGCACCCGGGGTGTCGGGAATCTCGGCCGGAATGGGACGCTCCACCGGCCCAGGCTAAATGTGAGTCGGTGGGATCAGCCCAGGTCGATCCGATACAGGAGGAAGCCGTCAGCGCTCAGGGGGATCGGCGAGGCCCAGGCCGGCGGGTGCCCGGTCTCGAGTGCCTCGTACAGCGTGCCTGCGGGATCCGAGGGACGCAGCCCTGGGTCGGCCTGTGGGCACAGCAGGATCAGGTCGATGCCGCGCTGGCGGATCATCGCTTCCGCCTCTGCCTCTGACCGGGTCGCCAGCAGGTCCCAGGTGTCGAGGATCCCATCTGCATTGCGGTGGTACGGAGTGGCGATGACGTTGTGAGGGGTTCGGAAGAGAAGCTCGGGGCCGTAGTCGACATCGGCGGCAATGGTCAGGGGCCCCGAGCCCAGGCTGGCGAAAGCCGGGTCCGACGACAAGGCGGTGACCGGGCATGACCCGGCGGCATCCTGGCTCGGACCCAGGCCGGCCAGCAGCGGCCCGGCCAACAGCAGTAGCGCGAAAGCTACGCCGACCAGAGCCAGCCGCCCTAGCCGGGCGCCGGTCCCACTCCCCCTCCGGGCCTCCACGAGGCCGAAAAGCGTCAGCAGCGCCACGATCAGCCCGAGCAACTCGGCGAAGGTCGAGAATCGCAGCTGCCACATGGCCAGGCCGATGTACGCGACCAGCCATCCCGCCAGCAGCAGCCACCGGGGATGCCGGGTTCGCCACGCCTTCCAGACGGCGACCGGGGCAAACGCCACCGGGACGGCCAGCATGACCAGGAACAGCGACAACCCGTCTCCGTAGGGGATCAGTGGCTGCATCTCGGTCACACCGCTCAACCACCGCTCTTGCAGTTCGGGATCAACGGCCGCGAAGGGACCACCGAAGAACAGGGGGAACATCACCCGCATGAGTGCCGCGGCTGCCAGCCCGGCCACCGCCAGCACCACTGCACGACCCGCCGGCCGGTCGGCTTTGACCAGGGTCATGCCCCACCAGAGGGCAAGCAGCACGGCTGACAGGCCCAGGTGGACCAGGGAGATCCGGTCATACTCGACGGCCGCAAGCCCGGCGAGCCCCCGCTCGATGACCAGGAAGCAGGCGATGGCTCCCGCTTGCCACGACGCCATGACCCGCCCCATTCGTCCCCAACGCTCATCGCCTGATGCCACCCAGCCCACCAGGAGGCTGGCGTTGGCCAATGCCATCGGTATGAGGAACTCGGTGCTCACCCAAGTGCCGAGCGCGAGGAGAACTCCCAGCAGTGCTGGCGATCCGCCCCGGCCCTCCGGCTCCACCAGCCGCAGAAGCGTGGCGACCACCAATAGGAACAGCAGGGCGATGAGGCCGTGATGATCGACCCGCCCTGGCAGGGAGTACGCCAGCAGGGCGGGCGCAGCCACCACCGCGGCCACGGTCAGCATCCGGTTCTGCCACTTGCCAAACGCCGAGATGGCCCAGGCCAGGGCCAGCCCGATCAGCCCGAGCACGAAGGGGCCGACCAGCACCGCTCCCCGATACAGCGCATCCAAGGTGGTGGCTCCGACCGTCAGCATCGGCGCGGCCAGGGCGCTGACGACGACGTCGAGCGGCCGCGTCCAATGCAGGTACTCGCCGTATGGCGAGTTGCTGCGGGGGCTGGATCCGTCGAACCATCCACCCGTCTCCCACAGCCGTTCGATGCGCAGGAACCGCATATAGCCGTCGGTGTCGAGCAGGTCGTGATTGGCGGTGGAAAGCTGGGTCGTGGCCGCCGCGGTCACCAGCACCAGCGCCATGAGAACCAGGCCCAGGATCGCCTCGAGACGACGCCGATCAGGGTCCACCCCTGCTGGCGGCTGGGACTCTCGCTCATCGGCCACAGGTGGTGGCATCACGGTGCTCATAGGGCTGGGAGAAAGACGTCCTGGCAGCGGGGCGGTGTCTGGGTGTCGAGGGCGCGCAGTGGCAGCCAGCGCCACCACCATGGCACCGACTGGGAGAGCTCCGAATCCCCGCCCGGGTACCCGAAGCTCTCGCCATCGCGTCGATAGGAGACCTCGATCCCAGGATGATCGGCAACGTAGATACGGAACTGAGGCCAGGCCACCAGGTACCCGTAGCGCGGGTAATAGAGCAGGTCGGCGTCGGAGCTGGACACGATCTCGACCGGACCGTCATATCCGTCGCGGAGAGGAAGGGTGGCGGGTACCAGGAAGTGGTTGGTCTTCCCCTGGGCGGTGACCAGGTTCGAGTACATGTTGAAGCTGAACGCCGTCTTCAGCTCGAGGTATGGGGTCAGCCCGTTCAGGATGGTGATCGCCACGACGGCCGCTCCCGCCACGGTCAGACGCCAGCCGATGGCGGAGACACGTGCGGTGCGCCCGTACCGGAGCACTGCCACCAGCCACCAGAGCGAGAACGGGATCCAGAGGAAGAACGGGAATGTCAGGAGCAGGAAGCTGGTGGCCGGGAAGCTCGGCAGGGTGGCCGCAGCCAACATCGCCAAGGCACTCACCCCGAACACGACGGCAAGCCCCCGCCCCAGCGCCCGGCGCGGGATCATGGCCGACGATGAGAGGCGCTCAAAGGCGGTTAGCGAGAGGAAGAGGGCGAACAGGGGGACCAGCACCGCGGTGAAGTCGTAGAAGTGCTGATTGAGGTCCCACGAGATGAAGGTGTGGAAGCCGGTCGCCATCAGCACCCCCGCGAAGCGGGTCCTCGGCACCAGCAGCAGGATCGGGACGCTGAGCTCGATGGCGGCGGTCAGCACTATGAGGGCCATCTCCCCTCCACTGAGCGGCCCGAGCCCGAATCCGTCCAGCCACTGGTTGGCATAGAAAGTCGAGCAACTGGTGGACGGGGTGAAGAAGCCCTCGTTGAGCTTGGCGAAGGCGGCGAAGGAATAGAAGCCGATCAGCACCAACCGCCCTGTCGGCTCGAACCTGCTCCAGACCCCACCGGTGACGAGGTAGGCGAGGGAAGCCAGCGCCGCCACCAGCCAGTGATTGCCGAGCTCGGGGATCTCGAGCGCCGCCGAGATCGGGATGACGACGACCAGCGCCAGCATCCGTCCTCTCGCCGGACGAACCACCAGGCTCGCGCCCAGCAGGCCGGCCAGGAACAAGAGTCCCCCAAGGAGCGTCGGCACTCCCGGCTGATGCCAGTTGCCGACTACATGGGCAAGGGCGGCCACGCCCCATAGGCGGATGAACCACGCGTGCTTCTGGTCGGTCACGGCTTTCATGATCGGCTCCCGCGCCGACGGCTCGACGGCAATCACCGCCGGCTCCAGCGCACGG
>DATBMA010000053.1:0-6867 GCA_036555105.1 Acidimicrobiia bacterium | reverse complement strand
GACTTTTTCCTCTGCCGAAAGGGTGGGCGACTCACCCGTGGTGCCGGTCACTACCAGCCCGTTGGAGCCGTGATCGGTGAGATATCGGGCCAAGCGCCAGACCCGTTCGTAATCGATGCCGCCGTCATCACGGAAGGGGGTGATCATGGCGGTCAGGACCCGACCGAATGGAATCACAGTCTAAGGATAGGTGTCATGGCTCCCCCGGAGCGGGAGGTGACACGATTGAGACCAGCATCAAAGTACCAAGTATCGAGTACAAGGGCTGGAGCCCCGGCCCCCACGGGGTCAGCCTGAGGCTCAAGGCCATCATCCGTCGAGGCGCGTCCAGGACCCGGGAGGGGCTCGGTCTGAGTACTGAGTACTGAGAACTGAGTACTCACCCGGTCGGCGGTTCCCTTCCAGATGGACCGTGCCGGAATTTTCGGCCGCAGCTCGGGCGTTAGCCTCAATGCCGTGCCGGTAATCGAGGTCAACGAGGCGGATTTCGCCACCCAGGTGATCGAGCGTTCCCGCCAGGTCCCGGTGGTGGTGGACTTCTGGGCGGATTGGTGCCCACCCTGCAGGATGCTCACCCCGGTGATGGAGAAGGTGGCGAACGAACCAGAGGCGGGCTTCGACCTGGCCAAGGTCGATGTCGACGCCAACCCGCGCCTGCAGGCGGCCTTCCGAGTCCAGAGCATCCCGACCGTCATCGCGTTCCGCGATGGATCACCAGTGTCGACGTTCACGGGAGCCATTCCCGAGTCGGCTTTCCGGCAGTTCATCGCCGGCATCGTTCCCCAGATCGGGGACTCTCGAGTCCAAGACGCCATGTCCCTCGCAGACCGAGGCGAGTTCGAGCAGGCCGAGACGTTGCTGCGGGAATTGATTACCGAAGAGCCGACCAACGAAGAGGCAGGGCTGTCACTCGCCAGCCTCCTCATCGATCGCCGGGCTGGTTCGGATGCCGAGACCGTGCTCGCATCCCTCTCTCCCACGGCCGAGGTGAATCGAATGAAGGCTGCCGCCAGGGTTCTGGGGATCGACCCGGCTGAGCTGGACGGCAGCCGCCTCGACTCCGCCCGTCGCGCCGCCGCCGACGGCGGCTTCGACCAGAGCCTGGAGACCGCGATCGAACTCATCGAATCGGGTGACCCGAGTCAGGACGAGGCTCGAATTCTGATGCTGGATGTGTTCGAGTTGCTTGGCCCCGAGCACGAGCTCACGGCTCGATTCCGCCGCCGCCTCGCCAACGCGCTTTTTTGACCACCAAAACCCCGTTCTGGCGCGGGGATGTGCCGCGATAGGGGCATGATCCCGCGCCAGAACGATCTCTCTTAGAGCACAGCTTCCAGTCCCACCGTCACCCCGCCCGGCAGCCCGGCCACGCCGCTCAGCGCGAGCAGGATTCCGGGAATGAAGGCTGACCGATCAAGGGTGTCGTGGCGGATGGTGAGGACCTCTCCGGGATTGCCGAGCAGAACCTCGTGTCGTGCCAACACCCCTGGCAGCCGTACCGAGTGAACTCTCACCTCCCCCATCCCCGCCCCGCGGGCACCGGCGATCGACTCGGTGGACTCGGTTGCCCTCGTCCCATGGGGTGCCAGCCGGGCAGCCGCCGCCAGCGCCGTCCCTGAGGGGGCATCGGCTTTCTGGTCGTGGTGCATCTCCACCACCTCCGCTGCCCTGAAGTAGGGGCCGGCCTCTTCCGCCAGCCGCAACAGCAGCGTCGCCCCCAGCGAGAAATTGGGGACCACGAGGCAGTTGGGCGGTCCCTCTCCCCAGATCTCCCTCAGCTCTTCTATCCGCGCCTCGTCGAATCCTGAGGTGCCAATCACGCAGTGGGCGTCCAGGCCTCGCCACAACGCGGCGTTGGCCATGACGACATCCGGACGAGTCAGCTCGAGGATCACGTCGCAGCCGGCCATCACTCCGGGGTCGTCGAAGCCACGGCCCGGCGAGTAGCGAGCCGCCAGCTCCAACCCCTCCGCCTCCTCGATGGCGGCGCACGCCAGCGTTCCCATCCGCCCTGCCGCCCCGGAGACACCGACCTTGGTCACGCCACCCAGCGGTCGAGGTAGTCGATGGCGAACGGACCTACGGCCCCGATCACTTTGGGGCCGGTCAGCAATGCGCTCGCCACCTCGAGGACATCGGCCGTGGTGACCGCATCGAGCTTGGCGATGCGCTCGTCCACCGACAGGTGCGGCGCCCCGGCCAGCTCATCACGACCCAGCCGCACCATGCGGCTGTTGGGATCCTCCATCGCCAGGGCGAGCGAGCCGCGCAGACTGCCCTTGGCACGCTGCAACTCGTCTTCGGTGACCCCTTCGGTCGCCACCTTGTTGATCTCCTCCGCCACCAGATCGAGGCAGACGTCGGTCTGAGCCGGGGTGGTGCCGACGTAGACCCCCCAAGCTCCGGCATCGGCGTGGGCGGTGCGAAAGCTGTAGACCGCGTATGCGAGGCCTCGTTCCTCACGGATCGTCACGAACAAGCGCGACGACATACCGCCCCCAAGGATGTGATGGAGCAGATCGAAGGCGAAGCGCCTCTCGTCAGAGCGCTCTAGGCCGCCTCCACCGATGACGATATGCGCCTGCTCAGTGTCGCGGTGGACGACCCGGGTGTGAGGTGACACGTGCAGGGCCTGGTACTCGTGATCGAGGACGTCGTCACCCGACCAGTCGGCGAATAGGTCGCCTACCAACCCCACCGCCTGCTCGTGATCGATCGACCCTGAGAGGGCGACCACCGTCGACCCCACTCCGTAGCGCCGCTTCCAATAGCCGTGGACATCGTCTCTGGTCATGGCCCTGATCGACTCCCTGGTGCCGAGCACCGGCAGCTCCAGGGGATGATCCTTGAAGACGGCCTGGGTGAACTCCTCGAAGGCAAGGTCGGACGGATCGTCCTCGTTCATATTGATCTCCTCGATCACCACCTGGCGCTCCGAGTCGATCTCGGCCGGGCGGAAGGCGGGCCGTTGCAGCATCTCCGCCAGCAACTCCATTCCTACCGGGAGGTCCTGATCGAGCAGGCGTGCCCAAAAACAGGTGTGATCCTTCGAGGTGAAAGCGTTCGACTCCGCCCCGATCGCATCGAAGGTGTCGGAGATGTCCCTGGCACTGTACTTCTCGGTCCCTTTGAACAGGAGGTGCTCGAGGAAGTGGGAGGCGCCCGCTTCATTGCTGAGCTCGTCCCGGGTGCCGGTGTCGATCCACGCTCCGATTGCGATCGAGCGCACCGATGGCATCTCTTCGGAGATGACCCGCAGGCCGTTGGGAAGTCGTGAAAGGCGGTAATGCATCGGGGCGCAATGTTACGAGGAGGCCGGAGCCGTGCCGGCGTGAGACAATGGGCGGCTGTGCCCGAGCGCCTCTACCGCCTGCCCACTCTTTTCCCTGAAGCCGCTCAGCCGATCGAGGCGGTGGTGGCGCGCTATCAGCGGGTGGCGCCGGCGGTGACCCGGTTCGCCCGCACCTTGTCTGGCAACGACCATCTCACCGTCCTCCTCGGCTCGGTGGCGGCCGCCAGTGAGGACGAAGTCGTGGTCGACCCCCGCCTGTTTCAGGCTGCCGCGGTGCGGGGTGCCCCGGTCACACCTGATGAGATGGCGATTGCATCGGCCCTCCATGAGGTGCTCCACCTGGTGTCTACCGACCTCGACCAGGAGCTGATCGATCAGCTGGAGAAGGCCGGCCCGGTCGCCACCACCCTCTTCTTCGCACTCGAGGACGGTCGCCAGGAGACCCAGGCGCTCCGGCGTTACCAGGGGGCTCGATCCGTTCTTGGTGACCTTTACCGGGCGGCTCTCGGAGCCGCGATCGGGGTCAGCGGAGCCCTGAGCCAGTTCGTGATCGGCTGCTTTCTTGGTGCCGCCCGCCATCTCGACATGTCGTTCATCGAGAGCCGGGCCGACCCCCAGGTGACCCTGGTGTTGCGGGAGTCGCTTCCCCTCCTCGATCGAGCTGCAGCCGCCCCCAACGCCACCGAGTTGCTTCCCATTGCCCTTGAGCTCATGGAGAGCGCCCGCCGGCACGGGCTGATAGCCGAGAGGGGGCGGGACGCGCCCGCCGCCTCGCTTGCCTCGGAGCGACGGGAAGCCAACGAGGCGACGGAGGACCTCGACCGGGTGCGGTTGATAAGCCCGATCGTCCACGACCTCGAGGGATACGAAACCACCAAGCGGGTGCCGATGGCCGCCACGGCCGACTCGGAGAGGAAGGGCCCGGCCGAGCTGGCGAATGATGCCTCCACCGACCAACTGCTGAGGGTGAGCCAAGCGCCAGTCGTCTATCTCCCCACCGGCATGGGAGGCAAGTTGGTCCTCGAACAGGTGCCTTCCGCCTTCGCCCGTTTCTCCGCGGAAGGCCGACAATCGATGGCTGCCGCTGCCCGGCGCTGGGGACTGGCCCAGCGCCAAGTCGCCAGTGAGCTCTTCCCGCTGTTCGCCGCCAACCAGCGACGCGGCCTCCGATCGGGGTACGACCAGGGCGATGTCAGTCCCCACGCCGCCCTCTTCATCGGTGCAGGCCTTTACCAGCGAATGTACGAGCGGCGGGCCGCCGCCACCCGCCGGTCATACGCCGTCAGCCTCTTGGTGGATGCCTCGGCCAGCATGCTTCAGCCGCGTGGCGATGGGGCCGGTCGAAGCCCATGGGGCTTGGCCGCGGCCGTGTTGGGAGCGATCACATTGGCCCGCCTCTGCGACGACCTCACTGTCGACTTCGAGGTGGCTCTCTTCAACCGCGGCTTCGCCGCCAGGGAGACGGACACCGAGTGGAGCTTCACCCGCAACCTCAGCCAGGCCACCGCCGGACTTCGCCGCACCCAGGGTGGGGCGGCGGCCCGGCTCACCTCGACCGTCAACCACTATCTGGTCAAGGGCTTCGGACGCAGATGGCGTGAGGCCGAAGATCTGCTGGCCGGCCTCTTCTACGCCGCCGCCGAGCCCACCGCCGCCTCCACCGCGGTCAGACGCGATCCGAGGACCGCACCACCGCTGTCGATGTTCGAGCGCGCCGCCAACGTCGACGAGTTCAACCTGATCCACGCCGCCGAGCGCATGGCCAAGTTGGGGGCCCAGGTGCGCGTCATGGTGGTGCTGGCGGACGGGATGACGCGTGGCTCGGTGGAGGCCCTCGAAAGCGCGGTGCGTGCGATCGAGCGATCGGGGACGATCGTGCTCGGAATCGGCATCGGTGATGACACCGTCGCCGGCACCTATCAACGCTTCGAGGTGGTGACCAGGCCAGAGGAACTGACCAGAGCGATGATCGATGGGACGCGGGGCGCGCTGCGCCGGGGGCTGGCCCTGTGGGGCCTCGACACCTGGTGGCAACGCCCCGTCCGAAGCATGAAGGAGGCGGTGAATGCCTGAAGGGGTGGTTTTCGAGGATCCGACCGGGGCCGGGGCACCGGTGACACTGGAGAGGTTCGCGGTTCCGAAGGGCCTCCAGGACGGTCAACAACGGAACGGCAAGGTCCCCGAGCCCGATCCCCATTACGTCGACCTGGGGATGCTCTACCGGTTCGCTCGAGTCGAGCATGTGCGGCGGTCCGCTCCTGAAGGTTTCGTGCCATTGCACCTCGCCGTGCGCGGTCACATGGGCACCGGCAAGGACCACGACATCGAGCAGTTCGCCGCTCGGCTGGGGTTGCCCTACTACCGGATCCCCCTCACCGGAGAGGTGAGAGACGTCACCCTGATCGGGTCCACCCGTTTGCACGGGGATGGCAAGGGCGGCACCGAAAGCCGGTGGGAGGATGGAGACATAACCCGTGCGTTGCGCGGCCCGGCCCTCCTCAACTTGTCGGAGCTGAACGCGGCAGGAGCCGAGACCCTCTTCGCCCTCCACGGTCTCCTCGACCGCTACGGGGCTCTCGATCTTCCCAACGGCGAGACTGTCCGACTGCGGCCCGACGTTCGCATCTTCGGGACGATGAACCCGACCGACCTGCGTGACTACGCCGGCACCCAAACCCTCAACAAAGCTTTCGCCGACCGGTGGGTGATCTGGGAGAAGGACTTCCCAGACGCCGACCAGATCGAAGCCATGCTCGAGCGGCGCTATCCGTCGCTCAATGCTCCATACGTCGAGGCAATCGGCCGGCTGGCGGTGGAGGTCAATGCCTCCTTCGTGGTTCCCGATGCCGCCACCCGGGTGGAGACCCCGCTCAGCCTCCGCAGCGTCCTCGACCGCCTGCCCACAGGGCTCCGTATCCACGCCGCCGACCCCGACCCCTTGCGGCGAGCCTGGGAAGAGTTCGTGCTGCCGCATGTGGACGCCTTCGATCGGGATCACTACGAAACGGTGTGGAACGCGGTGGTCAGGAAGGGACCGGCGACGCCTCCATTCGGCAAGACTTGATGTGTCCCCCCGGAGGGGGATTGCCGCTATGGCGGCCAAGGGGGGCGGTCAGACCGACCGAGCAGCACCCCTGGGCCCATTCCCAGACTTGGTTCAGGAACCGCTGCAACCACGGGACCCAGCTGTCCGCAGTTCCGTTTCGAGGTCACGGACTGCCCGAGTGCACAGACCCCCTCCTGTGCTTCGCACAAACCTCCCCCAACGGGCCTTCGGCCCCGGCGGAGGACACCTGGGCGCCCCCGGCTACGGTGAATCCGTGCGCTCCTATGAACTGCGCGATCCCGACCTGGATCGAATGATCAAGGAGCTGGTGGCGGCTGCCGGCGACGGCACCCACGCCGACATCATCGCCGAGATGGTCACCACGGCCCTCAAGTTGCAACGGGACAAAGCCAGCAGGGGCGACCTCAAGCTCATCAACACCGCCCTCAAGGAGATGCGGTACTCCTTCCGGACGTTTGCCTCACACCCGGAGCCAAGGGTGACCGTCTTCGGCTCCGCCCGCGTCCCT
>DATBMA010000048.1:0-31479 GCA_036555105.1 Acidimicrobiia bacterium | reverse complement strand
ATCGCGGGCGCCAACCCCCCAGTCTCGAGCAAGGGTGGGTAGAGGCCACGGGCCAGCAACCGGATTTGATCGATGGCTGCGCGAGCTTCAGCGTCCATGGTCTCCAGCATGTCGGCCAGCTCATCAACGCCGTCCGCTCGAGCCATCCTCGCCGCCACATTGAGTTTGACCTTTAACGAGACCACCAGCTGCTGGGCGCCCTCATCCAGCTGACGCTCCATCTTCCTCCGTTCAGAATCCTGGGCCTCCACCATTCGGCGCCGCGAAGCCTCCAGCTCATCCGCCGTGGCCATCAGTTCCTCCTGAAGAGCCAGGTTGCGCAGAACCGGTGCGGCAGACCCTGCCAGATCCGCCAGCAAAGTCTCTTCGGTGGGAGTGATCGGATCGTTGCGACGGCGCTCGACCGTCAGTGCTCCCTGGCGTCCCGCTTCGGATTCGATCGGGGTCACGTGCCCCGGGAGTCCATCCCATGCGGTCGGCGTCTCCAACCTCGCGTCTTCCGGCCACCTGCCCACCAAGCGGTAGCGGTCTCCTTCGGCTAGCCACACACCCGCCTGGTCGGCCCCGGTGCCGTCAGCCATTCGCCGCGCGGTCGCATCGAGCAGTCCGTCGATGGATTCGGTCCGGGCCAGCGTCTTACTCAGGTCGGAGAGAACCTCATAAGGGGTGGCACGACTCCCGAAGAGAATTCGGTTGACCCAGCGCTGCACCCTCACCCTCGCCGGCTCGAACAGCAAGGCGACGGCAACGGTGACGAAGATCGGAGCAACCTTCAAGACTGCGACGGCTAACGCATAGAAGCTCACAATCAGGCCCGCCATGATCAGAAAGAACAAGACCCGGCCCAGAACGACCTTCATGGGCCAACCGGATTGTCGACACCTGCTACTGCGGCTGGGATGCGGTTGTCCAACGGGATCCGTCCGCCTACCGAGGCTCCCATTCCCGGCATCGAAGAAACCTCGAGCACGCCGACCATGGCATCCAAGCGATCGGCGATGTTGGTGAGCCCTTCTCCTCGTGCCTTCGGGTCGAACCCCACGCCATCGTCGATGACCGTGAATGCCACCTCCCCCCCTACCTCTCCGACCGTGATGTGAACCGACTTGGCCCGGCTGTGCTTGACCGCGTTTTCCAGAAGCTCCACTACGCAGAAGTAGATGGTCGCCTCCACCTGGTGGGCGTAGCGGCCCAAGCTTGCGGTGTCGACGGAGACCGGAAGTGACGCCTTGCGGGCCATAGCGGCCAATGCGGGGGCAAGACCTTCGGACTCGAGCAATGGTGGATAGATCCCCCGAGCCAGGTCCCGCATGGACTGGATCGACTCCTCAGCCTCGGCGTTGAGTCCGTCGAGAACGGACTCAACTCGTTGTGCGCCGGCCTTGGCCGCCATTCGGCGTGCCAGTGACAGCTTCACTTTCAGCGCTACCAGTTGCTGTTGGGCCCCGTCATGCAGGTCCCGTTCGAGCCGGCGACGGGTCTGGTCCTGAGCCTCGACGACCCGCCGGCGAGACTCGCGCAACTCCATGACACGGTCATGGAGATCATCGGTCAGGGCCGCGTTCTGGAGCGCAAGACCCATGCCGCCTGCCAGGTCAGCCAGCAACCGCTCGTCGACCGCTGTCAACTTATGTCCACGACCCAGCGTGAGGGCAAGAGCCCCCAGGCGCCGCCCATCGTGAGTGACGAACTCGGCTCGATCAGCCCCAGGAAGCTGGTCGGTGTCGGCGGGAACCGGCTCCGGGGTCTCGTCGTCTGGCGGCCAGACTCGAATGCGTTCTAGACGGTCGTCGTTCCGCACCCAAACTGCCGCGCCCCTCGCCGCGGTGCCTGCAGCGAGTGACTCTGCCACCTGGTCAAGCAGCTTCTCGTCTGTGGCGGCCAAGCGGCGGGAGAACTGCGACATCACCTCATAGGGGGTGGCCCGTTTCCCGTAGACGAGGCGGTTGGCGAAGCGTTGTAGTCGTCGCCGAAGGGGCTGAAAGAGGATGGCCACGAGGGCGGCCGCGGTTGAGAGGAGGAATATGTTCTCTCCTCCCCGTCCTCCCTCGATCCCTGCGATCATCGTTGGGATCGCAATAACGATCATCACATAGACGAACGTGATAACCACTGCCAGGAGCCCGTAGACGAGGGTTCGAGAAACCACCACGTCGACGTCGAAGAGGTGGAAGCGCAGAACTGCCACCGCGATGGCAACCGGGATTGCTGCCAAGGATATGGAGAAGAGAAGGTCACCCGCCCAGGGATTCTCTGATTCCCCCGTGAAACCCTGGGCCAAATACACCACCGCGAAGAACCCGATGGCGTACATCAGAAGCTTGAGCTGCTGACGTTCGACTCGCTCGGCCCGCCGGAATCGCAAGATGATGGACACCAGTCCGCCAAGCGTCAGGGTGACGAGCCCCACGGCCCAGACAGGAGTGAACCAGGCTTCCCAGAAGGCATCCGGGACGAAGCCGATCGGATTGGGGACCGTCCAGGCACCCTCCTCGACGTTCGGCCCAATCTCCGCGGCGAACAGGCTGAGGAGGATGAGGCTGGTCGCCATGACCATTTCGAGCCACACGAGCCATCGCCAGCGCGGGCTGAGAACGTGGCCGGTCGGAAACACTTGGAACAAGTGGAAGAGCGGAAAGATCAAGAGCAGCCAGGACCAGCTCTGAAACCAGACCAGCAAGAACAAGCCCGGGTCGAGGCTCGCAGGTGGACTCTGTATGCCTGCCACCGTTAATTCGGCGAGCAGAACGAAAGCGACTCCAACTCCCCAGATCATCAAGATCCACCCCACCGAGTTGTCGGGTCGAGGAGAGATGATCAGCAGTCCTGATGCCGCGGAGATCACGGGTAACAGGACGAAGAAGATGTCCTGTGCTCCCCGGAAGCCACCACCCACCTGACCGTTGATGAGGCCATCGACGACGACGTAGATGGCGGCCGCCGTTGCAACGGCGAACAGGGCCCAAGCCAGAGGCCGCCGCCAATCGCTCATCTCATCCTCTTAGGGAATCGGAACGCTGCCACCGGCGCCATCCGTCCCTTGACGAGGGCCGGTTCCAGGGCGTCGGATTCGGGCGGATCCGCAAGTGCCGCATAGGTAGCCTCGCTCACAACGGTCTCCCCGGAGGCTGCCCATTGCTGTAGGCGCTGGCTGAGGTTCACCGTGTCCCCGATCACGGTGTACTCGAGGCGGTCCTCCGACCCGAGGAGGGCGGCAGCGACGGGGCCGGTGGTAATTCCGATGCCAAGCCCGAATGCGTCCTTGCCCTCACCCTCCCACTCCTCGTTCAGGTGCCGCTGCGCCTCGTGCATCGCAATCGCGGCCGCGGTCGCCTTGTCGGCGTGATCCGGCATTGGCTCTATCGCTCCGAACACGGCCATCACCGCGTCCCCGATGAACTGCATGACCGTGCCGCCTTGGTCGAGGATGGCCCGGTTCATCAGGGCCCGGTGCTTGCTCAGTTGCCCGGCCAGGATCGAAGGGTCGGTTCGCTCCGAGATGGTCGAGTAACCGCGTATATCCGAGATGAGCACCGTCACCGTCATCTCTTCACTCTCTCCGATGCTGCGCCCATCGTGGCGGAGCTTGTTGGCCAGACCGGCCGGCAACAGCCGGGAAAGGGTCTCACCCTGCTCCTCCCGCTCGACGATGGCCCGGTGCAGGTTCCGGAGCCGGTCCACCGCCATCGTGTTGCCGGCAGAGACCTCCTCAGCCAGTCGCTTGAACAGCCGCTCGATCCGGTTGTCAACGTCGGCGGGGGTGGTCTTGAGGGCGATGGCGATCGCCTTGATCGGCGTGCCCTCGGCCACCCGCTGGAGGAGGTCCTCCTCCTCGTCGCTCAGCTCGCCGCTCCGGTCGATCGGTCGGGTGATGGCGGCAACGATCGCCGGGTCCAGCATCGACCCGCCCGAGGCAACCTCCCTTATCGCGCGCGCCAGCTGGTCACCTTCAGCCACCCGATCCTTGAGCAGGTAGGCATAGCCGGCTGCCCCGCCCGCCAACAGCGATATGGCGTACTCCGGATCGTCGTATTGCGAGAGGATGACGATCCCGGTGCCTGGATGGCGCTTGCGGACCAGCTGGGCGGCTTCGATCCCTTCCCGTTGAAATGACGGAGGCATGCGGATGTCGGTGACCACCACCTGCGGCTCCGCCGCCTCGGCCCCGCTGACCAAGCTGTCGAAGTCGCTCGCCTCCCCCACCAGGCTCAGGTCCTCCTCCAACTCGATCAGCGACTTGACCCCCTGGCGGATGAGAAGGTTGTCGTCTGCGAGGAACACCGAAATGGACACACCGACATCATGCCGCCTCCCTGAGTGCCGGACCAGCATGCAGGCCGCCCAATCGGGGTGTGGTTTTCCTCACCCAATGGGCGGCTTCGCTGAACGCGTTGGGAAGTCCCAGGGGTTTAGCCTGCCCGCCCATGACCGACAGCCGGCCCCGTCTACTGGCGATCACTCTCATGGCTCTGGCGACCTTTGCCTGCGGCGGCTCGGAGGCGACCGTGACGACCGGCGAGCCCCCACCCGCCACCGAAGCCGAGATGGCGACCTTCTGTGAGAAGTATGAGACGGTGCGCTCTCAGTCCTGGGGAGAGATGACAGCTGCGCTGATAGAAGTCTCACCGGACGAGATCAAGGCGGTCATGATCAGGGCCTCCGAGCCGCCGGGTGAGACCTGGTTCGAGGACCGGCAGGCGGCAGAGGAGTTCATGGCGCGCTGCGACGCCTGAGGCGCGAACACCCCGTTCTGGCGCGGGAATATGCCGCCATGGGTTCACATTCCCGCGCCAGAACAAGAGCGTTGTGGGCCCGGGAGGGCTCGAACCTCCAACCGACGGATTATGAGTCCGGTGCTCTGACCTGATTGAGCTACGGGCCCGAACCTTCTTGATTCTGGCATTCCCAGGGACCCAGCTTCACCCGCGACGCCCCGCCTTTGACGATCTGGGAAGGGGCGAGCGTGATCTCGGAAGATGCGACCGAAAGCCCCGGTTAGGTCCTGGTCGCCCTGGTCGCGGCCTGCAATGCAGCTATGTGTCCGGTGTTCTGACCTGATCGAGCTATGGGCTGAAAAGCCCGATAACGACATCCCGAGTTGGCTGGCTCACTCCTTCTCCACGCCTGGCGAGGTTGATGGTCCTCTCGGGCCAGGGCCATCCAACAAGAAGGTCTCCATGGGCCCCTTGCCCTTCACAGCGATGACTCCTGCCGGAGTGAATGCGAAATGCCCTGCAGCCGAGTCACGTACGGCTTCGGTGACTTGAATCCGGCCAGGCTGACCCTGACTCTCCATCCGACTAGCGGTATTCACCGTGTCGCCCCACAGGTCGTAGGCAAAACGCCGGGATCCAATCACTCCCGCTACGACCGCTCCAGTATCAATGCCGATTCGTAGTTGCAGGTCGACTTCCAGACGCTCTCGAATCTCAGCCATGGCCGACTGCATGGCAAGGGCCAAGCTGCAGGCAGCATCAACATGATCTACGCGTGGCACCGGCACACCCGCAACTGCCATGTAGCCATCGCCGATCGTCTTGATCTTCTCGACCCCGTATTCGTCAAGGAGTTGATCGAACCTTGAGAAAATCGAGTTGAGCTCAACGATCAGCTCCCCCGGGGAGATCTGCTGCGTTCTACCCGTGAAGCCGACAAGATCGGCGAACAGCACCGTGCACGAGTCGAATGTGTCAGCGATCCAAGCCGGGCTGACCTTCAAACGATCGGCGATCGACCGCGGGAGCACATTGAGCAGAAGTGACTCCGAGCGCGCACGCTCCGCGACCAAACGACCGAGCACGTACATGAGTAGAGGGACGACGATGATCAGGGCGCTGACCAGCAGATGGGCTACGTTGAAAGCAGGGAGACCAGGACGAGGTGAGGGTCTCGAGTTCGACAGTGTCGGCTCGACGAAAACGAAAGCGATGGCCAGGGTCGCGTATACCGCACCGAGGGCAAGAACCTCTGCTCTCTTCAGGAGCAGAGTCGCACCGACCGTTACAAGGGCACCCCACATCAGGAAGGCGCCTGAGTTTGCGTAGCCGCCAAGGTCGAAGTGGACATAGATGTGGTCGAAAATGCTGGCCCCGACAAACAACAGCAACGGCCCGCGCATGTTCCCGGAGGCCAGGAACCAGGCGAGCGCACAGAAGAACACAGCCGAATGGGCGACGGTCACAAGCCCGCTGCGCGTCTCACCAAAAGCGAGAAAGACGGTTCCGGAGATCGAGGCGTTGACTGCGCTGGCCAAGAGTGCGACAGAAGCGATCCGAGCCGCCGACCTGGGTGATTCGATCATGCCCAAAGCGCCGATCGCATGGGTGCGAGCGGCCAGGCGTTCGAAGAACCCGCCCCCGGCTCCGTCTGCCGAGCCGCTGCTCACGCTGACATCCATGGACCAACGCTAGAACTGGCCACGCCTGGCCAACGACTATGGGCGCAGAGAGAAAAGCACGGTCGGCGTTTCCGCCTTCCCCGCACAAGCGTTAACACTGAGGCAACCATCCGATTACGTCGACGACCTACGGTTCGCTCCGACGCATCGCACCATGACCGACCAGGTGGACGAGACCAAGACCACGTGCGAAATCGCCGGCTGCACGGATCCGCCGACGACTTACCGCTGGGTGATCACCGACGACGGTGGTCGGCGTCGCATCGAAGTCTGCTGGTACCACGCCGACGAGGGCATCGGGCCCAACGCCGGCTAGAGCCACAGCCGATCTCAGGCTTGGTTTTCGCGACCTCTGCCTGCCCGAACGACCTCCAAGAGCCGATCCGAAAATGCCGGTGTAGTTTGCCGACCTCCGGGGAGAGGCGTTGCCTCGTGAGTGTGAGGAGCGGGCATGGGCAAGAAGGACAAAGGCAAGAAGGACAAGAAGGCCAAGCAGCCCGAGGTGCCGGTCGAACAGGCCGAGGTGCTGGTCGATCAGCCGCCAAGTGAGCAGATCCTGGCCGCTGGGCGGGTGCAGGCCCAACCCGAGGCTGTGTTCGCGATGTTGACCAACCCCACTCACCTACGAGAGTGGTTGTGCGACGAAGCGATGGCGCGACCGGTCCGCGATGGGCGGATCTACCTCGCCTGGAACGATGGATATGCCTCCGTGGGACAGTTCACCGACCTGGCCGCCCCGGAGAGGGTCGGTTTCACCTGGCAAGGAAGCGATGAGCCTGCATCCACCTCTGTGGAGATCGACCTGACCGCAGAGGATGGCGCGACCTTCGTGACGGTTCGCCACACCGGCTTCGGGGACACCGAGAACTGGCAGCAGACCCGCACTGCGCTCCAACGGGCCTGGCAGGAGTCGATCGCCAACCTCGCCTCGGTCCTCGAGACCGGGGAGGATCTCAGGTTCACGCGGCGGCCCATGCTGGGGGTCAACATCGGCGAAGAGGTGAACCCGGGCAATGCCGCCCGATTCGGGATGCCGGGTGGAAGGTTCGGGGTGCGCCTGGATGGGGTGGTGCCGGGCATGGGCGCCGAGGCAGCCGGCCTGAGAGCAAATGACATCCTGGTCAGCATGGACAAGTCCGAGGTGACCGATTGGGCCTCGCTCGCTCCGATCCTGTCCGGGCATCGCGCCGGCGATCAACTGGAGGTCGGCTTCTTCCGGGACGGCAAGCTGAACAACGCCGAGATCACGCTCTCCGCCCGCCCGCTTCCCGAGGTGCCGGCCGACGCGGCGTCGCTCGCCAAATACGTCGAGGAGATGTATGCCGACTATGACGATCGGCTGGCTGCATTGCTCGACGGCGTTGATGAGGAGGCCGCGGCTCGGCGCCCCGGCCCAGGCGAGTGGAGCACCAAGGACGTGATCGCCCACTTGCTCGAGGGTGAGATCGACAACCACAGCTGGATCGTCGATCTCGTCCAGGGCAACGAGCGCACGTACCAGGCTTCGCCCACCAACTCGACGTTGCGCACATCGGTGACCGCAGACTCCTACGCGACGGTCGGGGAGCTGCTGGCCGACCTGCAGCGCCACGAGCGGCAGACGGTTTCGCTGCTGGCGGGTTTGCCAGATGAGTTCGTGCGAACGCGGCCGACCTTCTGGCGCTTGTCGTACAGCTACACCCAGAACCCGGATCACCTCGAGGAGCACCTCGATCAGATCAGAGAGGCCCTGAGGGCCGCGGTCCCCTGATCAGGGGAGATGGCTGATCCAGCCGGAACGGCGGCCAGAGGCGGCTAATGCCGCCTCCGGGCGGTGCCGATGATCTAGGTCGGGCCTGTATGGGCGAATCGACCGACACCATCTCCAGGACGCCTTCGCCGACCTGGACCATCGCCGCCGCGGTGGTCGGGGTGCTTGGCGCGATCGCGATGGTGGCCGGGGTCATCTACCAACTCGAGCGCAGCCAGCCGGTCGGAGAAGGCGAGCTCTTCTTCCAGGAGGCGTCGACCGCCGCTTCCCAGGTCGACGAGATGATCGCCTCGTCGATGACGCTCGACGCCACCATCCGGCACCTCCGCAACCAAATGGACGTCGAAGCCGCCGCAATCGTCGATCAGGACGCGACGATCATTGCCTCCACCTCCGACAACCTCGTCGGCACCACTATGAACGAGGGCATCCTGCAGTACGGCCTCTCAGACCGGAAGTTCGCAGCGGTGGCAACCCCCCTCCCGACTCCGATCACGATCGATGGGATCGAGGAGTGGCACGAAGGGGACGTCCTGTATCGGGTGATCCAGCCCCTCGAAGGTTCCGGGAGCGGCCTGCTTCTCTACTACGACATCTCCGGCCTTCTGAGCCGGCGGGCACGAGAACAGGGCATCCGACCACAGACCCTGCAGATGGTCGGAGTGGGTGCGGTTCTCATCGCCATCGCCGGACTGCTGCTCTTGGGGCGGGCCCGTGCCATCCGCCATTTCCGGGAGATGGGGCTGGAAGCAGAGTTCCTGCGCAGACGATCCGATGAGCTGGAGGAGCACAACGACAGCCTTCGGGAGGCACGAGCCCAAGCGGAGCGGGCGTTGGCTTTGGCCGAAGAGACCAACCGCATTCGGGCCGAGTTCGTGCTGATGATCAACCACGAGCTGCGGACCCCGCTCACCAGCGTCGTCACGGGGACGGAGCTGCTCAGGATGAACAGCATCCTGGACAGCAAGGAGCGCCAGGACCTCCTCGACGAGATGGTCGTCGATGGCCACCGGCTGCAAGAGATGATCGCCCAGATGCTGACCGTGGCCAGGATCGAGAACCGCGGGCTGAGCTACTCGCTGCGCGAAGTGCCGCTCGTCGAGGTGTTGGCGGTTATCGCCGAAAAGCACCCGTCACTGCCTTTGCGCCTCGATGACGAGTTCATGGCACCGCGGGTGCGACTCAGGACCGACCCCGACACCCTTGCCCAGCTGGTCTCCTCGCTGGCCGACAACGCCGTCACCCACGGAGCGGCCAGGGTCGTGATCATCTGCTCCGAGCGCCTCCCCTTCTCACCGATGCTCCAGGTCGGTGAGCCGCCACAAGATGCCACCTACTTTCTGATCTGCGACGACGGGCCCGGCATCGACCCCGGGTTCCTGCCGCGTGCCTTCGAGAAGTTCGAGAAGCACAGCCGCAGTTCGGGAACCGGGCTCGGACTGTATGTGGCGAAGATGATGATCCAGGCCATGGGTGGGAGCATCGCCGTCTCCACCAGTCCCCACGGCACGATCATGGCGGTGGCGGTGGCGACGGTACCGGCCCAGGTCCCCGCCGGAGTGGCGGTATGAAGCGGCTCGGCCTCGCCTTGCTCCTCGGCGCACTCGTGCTCGCCGCCTGCTCCCAGTCGCCCGCCCCCCGGGAGCTCGAGGTCGAGCTGGCCGACGGTTTCATCACCCCCGAGGTCCCTTCGGTCGCACAAGGAACGGTGACTTTCGAAGTCGAGAACTACGGGACCGTCACCCACACCCTGGTCGTCACCGACGCCGCCGGGCATGTTGTGGCGGCTACCGAGGTATTGGATCCCGAGGACGGCACCAATCTCGAGGTCGCCCTCGACCCCGGCACCTATCAGCTCACGTGCCGGATCGTGGCCGAGGACGAGGACGGCAACATCATCGACCACTTCCAGCAGGGGATGCGAGCCGAGCTGAAGGTCGTGCCCTCGACCTGACTTGATCAGGGACGGCGGAATTCGCCAGGCACCCTGGCCACCAAGACGTCGCACGGGGCCGCCGCCAGGAGCCCTTCGGCCACACTGCCCAAGAGGACCATGCGAGTGGCGCCCGCTCCCCGGCTCCCCACCACGACCAGGTCGGCGGCTCTCCGCCTGACCACCTCATCGATGGTCTCCTGAGGCGGCCCGTCGACCACCAGCGAGCGGACGCCACCCCACTCGCTGACGAAGGAGCCCATCTTCTCCTCCGCCCGACGCAGACGATCCTTGCGCGAGGCATCGAGCTCCTCCTCGAACATTCCCGCTTCGGAGAGGCTGGCATCGAACCTCGTCGGAAGGCAGAACACCACCGTGATCTCGCCGTCAGGCACCCAGCGCAGAGCCCGCTCCACCGCGGTCTTCGAGAGCTCCGAGAAGTCAACCGCAACCACCACCTTGCGATAGGGAGCACGCGGCTGGCGGCGCACGACCAGGACGTCCGATAGCGCCTTGCGGGCAACCCGTGACGAGACCGGGCCGGTCCTGGTCACGTCGACGCTGGAGCTCCCCACCACCACCATGGCAGCCCGCTTTGACCGCCGTACCAACTCCCAGGGGGGCGAGCCTTTCAACAGCTCCCCGGTCATCGGCACCGAGGCACGGTCGTTCACCCACTTCATCAGATTGTCAAGCTCGGCCTGCCGGTGCTCGCTCAAGAGCCTGGCGAGGCCGTCGAGGATGAAGGCCTCACCCACGGGCTCGGACACCGACACGACCTCGACCGGGAGATCGGAGCCCTCGGCGATCATCCGCGCACGATCGGCTACCCGGCGGGCAACCGGGGTCAGATCGACCCCGGCCACCACTGTCCCTCTTGCCGGTTCTCCACCTCCCACGGCGTGGCGACTCTACCCAGCGGCGGTCGCTGCGGTACGTGCCTCAGTTCTCGACGAAGGGATCGGGAGTGGATCCCGCAAACGGGTCGGGTGCGGCGATGGCGGCTGCGAGCCTCTCCAGGTACCCGGCTCGCCCGATCACCTCCGCTCCCAGCGAGGTGAGGTGGGGGGTGGCCCATTGCACATCGAGCAACGGGGCCTCGACCCCAGACATGACCTGCACGAGGCCGGCCAGTGCGACCTTGGAGGCGTCCCTCTCACGATGGAACATCGACTCGCCGGCAAAGAGTGAGCCGATCGTTACGCCATACAGCCCACCTGCCAGCCCATCGCCCTCGTCCCAAGCCTCGATCGAGTGGGCCCATCCCAACTGGTGAAGTCGGACGTATGCAGCCGCCATCGCCTCGTCTATCCAGACATCGGGTCGGTCGGCGCAAGCTGCCACGACCTGCGGGAAGGCGATATCCAGGGTCAGTCGATACCTCCGCTGCGACCGGCGCAGGGACCGGCTCAGCCGGAACCCCTCGACCGGTATCACCGCCCTCTTCACCGGAGACCACCATGCCAACCGACTGTTGAGCGGCATTGGGAACAGGCCGTGCCGATAGGCGTGAACCAGCGTGCCTGGTTCTAGGTCGGCGCCCCAGGCGATCACGTCGTCGTCGGGCGGCCATGCGGATGGCGGCGGAAAATCCCATCGATTTGGCGGCGGCTCTGGAGGCACCGCCATATCTAAACCCTCCCAACGGCGGGCGCCTAAGTTGCCGACGTGGCCGCCACGACCGCAACCGACGTACTCGTGGTGGGCGGCGGCATCGCCGGAGTGTCGGCGGCCTATGCCTTGGCTTACCAGCGCAGGGTCACCCTCATCGAGCGAGAGCCGACGTTGAGCTACCACACAACCGGGCGATCGGCTGCCCAGTTCTCGGAGAACTACGGAGCAAGGTCGATCCGGGCGCTGGCCAGGTCCTCCCGCCTCTTCTTCCAGTCACCGCCGGCCGGGCTCGTGGACGTAGAGCTCCTCAGCCCGCGCGGCGGGCTATGGATCGGACGTCCCGACCAGATGGAGGCGTTGGCCGCCATCGCCGCCGAGGGCCGTCTGCATGGGGTACGGACCATCGAGATGAGCCCGGCCGAGGCAGTTCGCCTGGCTCCCATGTTGCGGATCGAGTATCTGGGCGGGGCGGTCTCGGAGCCGGACGACGCCGACCTCGACGTCGCCGCCCTGCACCAGGGTTACGTGCGTGGCGTGCGGGCTGCGGGCGGCGAGATCGTCACAACTGCCGGGCTCGAGCGGCTCGAGCGCCGCGGCGGGTCGTGGGTCGCCTCTATCGCAGGTCGTGAGATCCGGGCATCGGTGGTGGTGAATGCGGCCGGGGCATGGTGCGATCAGGTGGCGTCGCTGGCGGGCGTCGAGCCCATCGGCCTGATCCCCTACCGACGCACCGTGTTCATGGTCCCTGGCAAGCCTGAGTATCGGGAACGGCCGATGGTCATGGACGTGGACGAGGACTTCTACTTCAAGCCCGACGGCGACCAGCTCCTGTGCTCACCTGCCGACGAGACCCCATCCGAGCCGACCGACGCCCGTCCGGACGAGGCGGACATCGCCGCGGCCATCGAGCGGATCAACCAGGCGACGACTCTCGACCTGCGCACTGTCCGATCCTCCTGGGCCGGCCTGCGGAGTTTCTCTCCGGATCGATCGATGGTCATCGGCTTCGAACCCTCCTCCGAGGGATTCTTCTGGTTGGCCGGCCAGGGCGGGATTGGGATCATGTCGTCGCCGGCGGCGGCCCGGCTGGCTGCGGGCCTCATCCTCGATGGCCATGCGCCGGCCGACCTCCTGGATCTCGGCCTCTCCCCGGAGACCCTATCTCCAGGCCGCTTCAGGATTGCGGGGGCGGGATAGCTGCGGCGAGGCCCAGGCGCTTCAGCTCGAGCGAGGCGAGACCTTCGTACCGACCTGCCGCCAGGTCGCCGAAAGGGTCGGAGCTCACCGACGCCAGGCGGCGATATGGCTGGGAGGCCACGGCCCGGTGGGCCAGATAGCCGCGGAACGTCTGGTCCGATTGGGCCAGGCCGTCCTGCACGGCCTTGCGATCCCGCCCCCAAGCGACCCTGATCGGGAGCCAGATCGCCAGGAGAGGGAGCGTCGGGGTGATGGCAAACAGCAGCCCGAGCACCATGGCGGTCCGGTTGACGGCAGTCCGGCCATCTTCCCCACGGCTTATCGTCTCTTGAGCGACGCCACCGATGCCATCGGCGATCCCCTCGAAGATCGGGCCGACCACCGGGACGTCGGCCAGCTGACCCAGCCGGTCGCCGACGTCGCCGATCACCTCCCCCGTGTTGACCACGCCATCGGCCAGCGACGACAGGTCGTTCACGCGGTCATTGACCGTCCACCCCACCCACAGCCAGAAGGCCAACCAGAAAACCAACAGCACGTCGATGGTGCGAACCGTCCCCGCCGAAAGCCTGCCGATCATCTCGCCGCCGCCATTTCCCTGACCGGGTCGAGCGGGATCGCATGAGCCGTCCGCCCCTTGAAGCCGGTCATGGTCTCTGCTGCGCAAAGGGCATTGAGCACAGCCTCCTCGGTGGCATCGGCCGTCGCCTCGAACATCCCGTTCATGAGCGGATGAGGGAGCATTTCCAGACGATGCAGCTTGGCCGTACCGGCGGGGATGCTGTTGCCGGTGGCGAAGGCGAGGAAGAGCTCTCCCGAACCATCCCGACCGATGCTCCCGACCCTCGCCACTCCCACGGTCGCTCGCTGGGCGAGGCGCTGGCATTGGGTGGGGATCAAGGGTGCGTCGGTAGCGATAACCACGATGATCGAGCCTTCGGTGTCGTCATCCCCGGCCGCCGGCACCTTGTCGATGCCGATCAAACGGCCCACCGGCATCCCGTCGAACCGCAGATGGCGGCGCTCGCCGTAGTTTGCCTGGACCAGCACCCCGACCGTGTAGTGGCCGAGATCGGTCTCCACGATCCTCGAAGAAGTGCCGATCCCGCCCTTGAACTCGTGGCACAGCATGCCGGTACCGCCCCCGACATTGCCCTCTTCCACCGGGCCGGAGGCGGCGTTGACCAGAGCGGCGTGGGCGTCCTCCTCGGTCACCGCAAAGGCGTCGATGTCCGAGAGCCATCCGTCGTCGGTCTCGCTCACCACCGGAAGGTGGAACGGCTCCTTGTGACCCGCTGCGACTGCATATTTGACGAGCGTGTCGCGCACCAGTCCCACCTGGTTGGTATTGGTGATTCCGACCGCCGAACCGAGCAATCCCGACTCTTCCACCCAGGGGATGCCGGTGAGCTCGCCGAATCCGTTGAAGCGATGCCAGCCGCAAAAGGCATAGTCGTCCCAGATCTGGTTGTCGCGGGCGGTGATCATGGTCACGCCTGTGCGGACCACCGGGTCGTCTTTGATGACGGTGGTGTGCCCGACCAGCACCCCGGGGACATCGGTGATGGCGTTGAACCCTCCGGTCGGGAGGTCGCCGATGGTGATGCCGAGGTCCCTCACTCTGGCCCTGGTCATGGTCAGCGACCTTATCGCGTCCCTCCCCCATCCTTGCCCTTCCCGATAAGCGGCAATCCCGATCCTGGGACCGATGTTTCGTAGCATTCCAGGCGTGATCCCCCGCCTGGCTTGGTTTGGCGCGGTTGCGGTCCTGCTCGGTGCCTGCATGACGCCGGTTGTTCCGCCCACGACCGCTCCCGACGCCACAACGACCTCGCGGCCTCAGGCCATCGAGGAGACCACGTCGACCGCCTCCGGCGAGGTCGAGGTCAAGCCTTCCACCACCGAACCGGTCCCCACCACCAGCCCATTGCTGACGGGAAAGGTGGTCAGCCCGTCAGGAACCGCTTTGGCGGGATCAACTGTCTCGGCCGGAGATGCGAAGGTCACCACCGGGGAGGACGGCGGATTCCAGATCTCGATGGGCGTGCTGCTCGACACACCGATCACGATCACGCGGCCAGGCTGGATGAGCGTCACATACCAGTGGGACGCGGCCAGCCCTCTGAACATCGCCCTCGAGCCGCGGACGGTCAGGGGCCTGCGGGTGAGCCCGGCCGCAGCAGGCAACCAAGAGCTCTTTTCCGTCTTGCTTGACATGGCTGAGCGCTCCTCCATCAACACGTTCGTGTTCGACACCAAGGAGGAAGGCGGGCGAGTGGTCTATGCCAGCAACGTGGTCGAAGCCAATGAGATCGGCGCGGTCGACCCTGCCTACGACCCTGTGGCGGCGATCGCCGAGTCCGAGTATGCCGGCATCTACACGGTCTCGCGAGTGGTGGTGTTCGAGGACGAGATCCGGGCGCAGGCACGCCCCGACCTCAGACTTGCCGGAGTCTTCTTGGATCCGGGAAATCGGGACGCCTGGGAATACCCGATCGACCTCGCCGCCGAGGCATGCCAGCTCGGCTTCGACGAGATCCAGTTCGACTACGTGCGATACCCGAGTTCGATCGAAGGAGGCGGGCTCTCGGAGGAGGAGCGGGTCAACAACATCACTGCCTTCCTGGCCCAAGCGGCGGTGCGGCTCCACCAGCTGGGCTGCGCAGTCTCTGCGGACGTCTTCGGCATCGTGCTGAGCACCGACAACGACCAGGGCATCGGCCAGCGGCCGGAGGAGATCTCGGCGGTGGTCGACGCCTTCAGCCCGATGATTTACCCCAGTCACTACTCGGACGGATGGCTCGGGTTCGACAAGCCCAACGACCATCCCGGGCCGGTGGTGGCGGACGCACTGGACGACGGCCTCCCCAGGGTGGCGCCCACCTCGGTGATGAGGCCCTGGCTGCAGGCCTTCTATTACGGAGGTGAGCAGGTCAGGGCCCAGATCGCCGAGGCCGAGGAGCGGGGCACCGGCTGGATCCTGTGGAACGTGCGCAGCGAGTACGGCCAGGACTGGGTCCCTGGCGAGGAATGAGAGGGCTCCGGGGGAGAGATTCGAACTCTCAACCTGCGGGTTAACAGCCCGTCGCTCTGCCGTTGAGCTACCCCGGACGGCGAGGGGATTCTACCTGCCACCCCTCCCCGTCCCGGTCCCCCGATCCATGCCACAATCGATGCATGCGGTTTCGCACGGGGGTCCTCCTGGGAGCGGCGGTCGGCTACGTGATGGGAGCCAGGGCCGGACGGGAGCGATACGAGCAGATCAAGAGATTCGCAGGCGAGCTTCGCAAGCACCCGGCGGTGGCCCAGCTTTCCTCACAGGTCCAAGGCGTGAGCGACGCCAGCCGTAAGGCGGTGGCTGCCGGCCTCGATCAGAGCGCCGAGGCCCTGCGCAAGTTGGGCTGACGCGGGGGGCAAGCTGGGCCGATCTCAGTTCCAACCAGGCGGCGTCTAGCTGTCCTCTAGGAACTCGGCCAGGCCCTTCGACTTCTCAGGGTGGCGGAGCTTGGCCAGTGCCTTGGTCTCCAACTGGCGAACTCGCTCCCTGGTCACTTTGAAGTGATCGCCGACCTCTTCCAATGTGCGCATACGCCCGTCGGCGAGACCGAAGCGCATGATCAGCACTTGCCGCTCCCGCTCTGACAGGCCTTCCAGGGCCAGTTTCAGGTTCTCCTGCAGCATCCGGAAGGTGGCCGCGTCTGCAGGGACCTCGGCCCCGGCATCTTCGACAAAGTCGGCCAGCACCGAATCATCCTCCTCGCCGACCGGGGTCTCCAGGCTGATGGTGTCCTGAGACAACTGGGCCAGTTCGGCGACCCGCTCCGGCTCGAGGTCGAGCTCGACTGCCAACTCGTCGACCGTCGGCTCACGACCGAGGTCCTGGGTGAGATCGCGTTGCGCACGTGTGAGCTTGTTGAGTGTGTCCACGATGTGGATCGGCATCCTGATCGTCCGGCCCTGGTCGGCGATCGAACGGGTGATGGCCTGGCGGATCCACCAGGTGGCATAGGTCGAGAAGCGAAACCCCCGCCGGTAGTCGAAGCGCTCCACGGCTCGCATCAAGCCGAGGTTTCCCTCCTGAACCAGATCGAGCAGAGCCATCCCCCGTCCCACGTAGCGGCGGGCGATTGACACCACCAGCCGCAGGTTCGACTCGGTGAGCCTCTTTTCGGCGGCATCGCCGCGGCGGACCGTCGCCTCGAGGATGGATCGGCTCTCGGCGCTCAATTCGTCCTTCTCGAGCCGGCGGACGGCTTCGACTCCCTGCTCCATCGCCATCGAGAGCTCGACCTCTTCCTGCGGGGTCAACAGTCGATAGCGGCCGATCTCGTTGAGGTACATGCGAACCGGGTCGGACACCGAGGCGATCTCATCTGCACCGAGGCCGCCGATCTCCTCAGGCTCGTCCTCGGTCAGCTCGATGCCCTTGGCGCGAAGTTGCTCGTAGATCCGCTCGAAGGCCTCCGGCGGAGCCTCCGCATCCTCCAGGTCCTGTTGAACCTCGGACATGGTCAGGAACCCGCGCTGTTTGCCGCGGGTCAGGAGTTGCTCGAAGAGCCTGTCCAGATCCTCAGTCATGCCTCATCACCGCCACCGCCGCCCCTCCGCATCCGCTCCAAAGCTATCAAGCGGCGGAGGGCATCGGAATGCTCTTCTGAGCCAGGCTCCATCGCCTCCAGCTGCTCTCTCAGCGTCGCCAACTCGGCGCCGGCCGCCCTCCGGCGGACACGTTCGACCGGTTCCAACATGTCGGCGGGAAGCGGCCGGCGGTCGAAGGCGAGTTCGAGGAGGCGAGTGCGGACCTGATCGTCCGCCTCGACCGACTCGATGGGCAGCCTGGTTCCCGCCGGAACTTCAGCCCGCAGGGCCTGAAGTAGAGGAAGGAGCACTGCCAGCTCCTCGTCGGTGACCCAGGAGGGGTCGATTTCCGCCCGCTCGAGCTCGGGGGGATTCTCGATGATCACTCTGAGCAGATCCTCCTGTGCTCGACGGTCCGCCGATTCCGGAGGCGTGGTTGTGGTCTCGGCGACGGCGGGGCGGCGGCCGACCGCAGCGGCGACCGTCTGGACCTCCACCCCCAGCTTGCGCGCCAGGTAACGGATGTACTCGGTGCGGGCAACATCGTCCGCTACCCGAGCCACCAGCGGAGCGAGCTTGCGCACCGCCCGTGCCCTGGCCTCGGGCTCGGACAGGTCGTGGGCCTCGGCCTCACGGTCGATGCGGAACTGGAGCAACGGACGCGAGCCCTTGACGGCGGAGACCAGGTCCTCCATGCGGCCCGCCGCCAGCAGGTCGGCCGGGTCCATGCCCGCCGGCATCTCGGCCACCCTCAAGTCGAGGTCCAATCGCACCGGAGTCTCGAGCTCGTCGCCCCTGAGCGCGGCCCCCGCCCCGGCCTGATCGGCGTCGAAGGCCAGCACGATTCGGTCCGCGAACCGCCGGAGGAGGTCGAAATGGCCCTCGCCGAGCGCCGTACCACAGGTGGCAACGGCGTTACCCAGGCCTGCCTGATGGAAGGCGATTACGTCGGTGTAACCCTCGACCACGATGGCCTCTCCGCTGCGAGCGATGAGCGAGCGGGCGGTATCGAGCCCGTAGAGCAGCCTGCCCTTCTGGTAGATGCGGGACTCAGCCGAATTGATGTACTTGGGGGTTCCCTCCCCCAGGATCCTGGCGCCGAACCCAACCGGGTCGCCCCGGAGATCGTTGATCGGAAACATCAACCGTCCCCGGAAGACGTCATAGAGCTTGCCGCCTCTTCCCCGCCTGGCCAGCCCGGCTCCTTCCATCGTTCGGTCCTTGTGACCCGAGCTACGAAGGGCCCGCACGAGCGCATCCCACCCTTGCTCGTCCGGGGAGTAGCCGAGGTGGTACTGGTCAACCAGCTCCTGTCCGTAGCCGCGCCCTCGCAGATAGCTCCTGGCGGGCCCGGCGTCTGGAGCCGACTTGAGGCGGCGGTGGAAGAACTCGACCGCGCTGCGCACTGCTGCCACCAGCTCGTCGTGCTCCCCCCGCCGCTTGGCCGCCCCCGGATCCACCGTCAGAGTGATGCCTGCGTTGCGGGCCAACGCCTCCACCGCCTCGTTGAAGCTGAGTCCCTGGGTCTCCTCGACGAAGGTGAACACATCGCCTTTGGCCTGGCACCCAAAGCAGTAGTAGAGGCCCCGCCCGGGATCGATCGACAGGGACGCCGTCTTTTCCTGGTGGAAAGGGCAGACCGCCACCATCGACCGGCCCTGGCGCTTGACCGTGGTCACCGCCCCCACCAGATCGGCCAGGTTGGTTCCTGCCCTTACCCTGTCGATGTCATCTCGGCGGTACACCCGGCGAACTTATGCGGTGGCAAGGGCGGGAGTCAACGCCGCTTCAGGCGGGCGCGGCAACGAAATCCAGCCGTATGAGGACTTCCTCGGAGACGTTGGCGACCGAGGGGACGCTGGGGATCCCGATCCCGAAGTCGGAGCGGTTGATCGTGGTCTCGGCGGTTCCCTCGATGTTGCCGTTGCGCAGGGCGGCAGTGACGTCGAACGTGACCGGAGCGGTCGCACCCCTGACGGTCAGGTTTCCCGTGACCTGGAAGTCGAGCTCCTCTCCCTCGACGATCGGCCCCGAAAGACCCTCGACCGAGATCGGTTCGAATGTGATGAACTCGAAGTCATCATCGGCTGAGTTGAGGATGACCGGCCCGCGGATGGCGCGATCGCGAAAGGCCGAATCGGTGGCGAAGGTCCTGGCGCTGATGATGATCGTCCCGACCGAAGAGGCAGACGCATCCGCGGTGTCGACTCTGATGTTGCCGACAACGTCGCTGGTGGAGCCCACGACTCGATTGGGCCGGCCGCGTAGCTCCTCGTCGATCTCGAAGGTGGCGGTCGACCCGCCCTGGGCGATGGCGTAGACCTCGCCTGATCCTTCGACCGGAGGGGCGGTGAGGCCGGTGGGGGGATCAGCTGTCCCGCCTCCGAACCAGACCCAGGCAGCGGCGCCGATGCCGACCACCCCTAGGCCGATGAGCAACCACAACCACCATCTGCGCATCAAGGGCCTCCCCTGGGAATGCGGGGACGGTATACGGGCCGGGAGACTATGAGACCGGGTCGAGGCGGGCGGCCAGGTATGCAGCCACTTGGTCGATTGACACCCGGTCCTGCGCCATCGTGTCGCGGTCTCGCACCGTCACCGCACCGTCTTGGAGCGAGTCGAAGTCGACCGTGACACAGAACGGCGTGCCGATCTCGTCCTGTCGCCGGTAACGGCGTCCGATTGCCTGGGTCACATCGACCTCGACCATGTAGCGGCGGCGGAGGTCGGCGGCGATCTTCTCGGCCGGTTCGATCAGCTCGGCCTTCTTCGAGAGGGGGAGCACCGCCACCTTGTAGGGGGAAAGTCGTGGATCGAGTCGCAGCACCACCCTGGTCTCCTCCCTGACCTCCTCCTCGTGATAGGCGTCGATCAGAAAGGCGAAAGTCGCTCTGGTCGCCCCTGCCGCAGGCTCGATCACATATGGGTAGAAGCGCTCGTCGGCCTCTTGATCGAAGTAGCGGAGGTCGACACCCGACTCTTCACTATGGCGGCGCAGGTCGAAGTCGGTACGGTTCGCCACCCCTTCCAGCTCATCCCATCCCCAGGGAAACTCGTACTCGATGTCGGAGGTGCCGGCCGAATAGTGGGAGAGCTCGTCGGCGTCGTGTGGTCGCACGCGCAGGGCCGCCTCTCTGATCCCAAGGTCGGCATACCAGCGAAAGCGCCGGTCCACCCAGTACTCGAACCAATGGCCCGCCTCCTCCGGCCGGCAGAAGAACTCCATCTCCATCTGCTCGAACTCACGGGTGCGAAACACGAACTGCCCGGGGGTGATCTCGTTGCGAAACGACTTCCCCACCTGGGCGATGCCGAAAGGGAGTTTCAGCCGGTTGCTGCGGCGGACGTTTTCGACGTTGATGAAGATGCCCTGAGCGGTCTCGGGGCGCAGGTAGACCAGGCTGTTGTCGTCCGCCACCGGCCCGGCATGGGTGCTGAACATCAGGTTGAACGCCCTCGGCTCCGTGAAGGTGTCCCGCTTGCCGCACGATGGGCACTGGTTGGGGTCGTCGAGCCTGTCCAGCCGGAAGCGGTTGTGGCAGTTGCGACACTCCACGAGCGGATCGGTGAAGGCGGACTCATGCCCTGATGTCACCCACACCTGTCTCGCCAGGATGACAGCTGAGTCGAGGCCGACCACATCGTCCCTCTCCTGCACCATCGACTTCCACCAGGCGTCCTTGACGTTGCGCAGCAACTCCACCCCGAGCGGCCCGTAGTCGTAGGCGGAACGGATGCCGCCGTAGATCTCCGACGAGGGAAAGACGAAACCGCGCCGCTTCGACAGGTTGGCGATGGTCTCGAGGGTGGCCGGCATGGGGGGAGCCTAAGTCCTCTCGAGCCTCTCCAACTCGGCGGCGACATCGAAGTCGTGCGACGGGAAGGCGAGGCCCATGCCCGACATGCACTCATGGAGGAGATGGGCGATGAGCCAGTCGCGACGCCACTTGTGGTTGCTCGGAATCACATACCACGGTGCCGCTTCGGTGGAACAGCGGACCAGGGCGTCCTGGTAGGCAGCCATGTAGTCCTCCCAGAGAGCCCGGTCCTCCAGGTCAGCCGGGTTGTACTTCCAGTGCTTGGTCGGGTCCTCGAGCCGGGCACGCAGACGCTCCTTCTGCTCCTCCTTCGAGATGTGGAGCATGCATTTGACGATGCGCATGCCCCCGTCGGTCAGCGTCGCCTCCCACTCATTGATCTCGTCGTAACGGCCCTGCCACACATCTGCCGGAGTGAGGTCCCGAACCCGCTCGACCAGGACCGCTTCGTAATGTGATCGATCGAACAGCCGGATCCGCCCAGGCTCTGGTAGCTGGAGCTGGTGCCTCCACAGGAAATGATGAGCTTTCTCATCATCGGTCGGCTTGCCGAAAGAGACCACCCCGAACCCAAGGGGGTCGACCAACAGGTCGATGACCTTGGTCGCCCCACCTTTGCCAGATGTGTCCATCCCCTGAAGGACGACGAGGATCGACTTGCGACCGCCCCGACGCGACTCCGCCCACATCTTCTCGTGGAGGAGCGCGACCTCGGGCTCCAGCTGATCGATCTCGAGACGCGCCTGTCCATGATCGCCTGGCCCCAGATCGTCACCGGCAGGATCAACATCGGACAGTCGGAATCCCTTGCCCACCCGCAGTCGGTCGGCGACCCGATTCATGTCACCACGGGCAAGTCGATGGCACCACCAAATCGGCGGTCGCGTCGCTGGTACTCGGCGATCGCAGCCCTCAGCTCCATCCGCCCGAAGTCGGGCCAAAGGACCTCGGGAAAGAAGAGCTCCGCATAAGCCGCCTGCCAGAGCAGGAAGTTGGAGATTCGGTGCTCGCCTGATGTGCGAATGACCAGGTCGACGTCTGGCATCTCGGGCAGGTACATGCGGCCGGCGAGCGAAGCCTCGTCGACCGATGCGGCATTGAGCTCACCGGCCACCGCCGACTCCGCCAGCCGCCGGGCCGCCTCTGCGATCTCGCGCCGGCTCCCATAGTTGAAGGCGAACACGAGGGTCATCGCCTGGTTGTCGGCGGTGAGCGTCTCCGTCTCGGCCATGTGCACGCGGTTACGGTCGGGGATGCGGGGGTCGGCCATGTCACCCATGAAGATGACCCGAACCCCATCCTCATGGAGCTCGTCGCGCCTGCGCAGCAACAGGTCCTCGTTGAACCACATGAGGAACTCGACCTCCTCTTGCGACCGCCCCCAGTTCTCGGTGCTGAACACAAAGGCAGTCAGCCACCCCACCCCAAGCAACCTGGCCTCGTCGACCACGTCGAAGAGGGCGGACTCGCCGGCGGCATGGCCGGCGGTGCGGGGGAGGCCGCGGGCGTTGGCCCATCTGCCGTTGCCATCGAGGATGATGCCGATGTGGTGGGGAATCCGGTCGGGGTCGAGGTCGCCTGTCGATGTCTCACTCATCGAGCACACCGATTGCCACCAGACGGCGATCGAGGTGGTGCTCGAGGAATCGGCGCGCCACCGCCAGGCCTTCGCTCGAAAGGGCAGGCTCCTCCGGCGGGAGGTGGGAGAGGTCGGCAACCGCGAGCATCGCCAGATGATCGGTGATCCCGGCCCTGAGGCGCACGCCACCCTCGCCCCGGCAGCTATCACACATCACTCCGCCTCCGTAGAAGCTGAATCGCGCGAGGCCGTCCTCGCGTCCGCATGAGGCACATGCGGTCAAGGCCGGGGCCACGCCGACGGCCTGGGCCACTTTGAGCAGGAAGGCGGTGAGCAGATCCGGTCCATGCCCGCCTTCTTCCAGAGCCTGCAGGCCCCTCTGGAGCAACAGGAACAGCCTGGTCGATGGCTCATCCTCCTGGGCGACGGCATCGACCGCCTCCACCATCGCTCCGGCCATCAAGACCCGGTCGAGGTCGGAGCGCAACTCCGCGAACGGCTGGATTACGGCCGCTTGAGTGACGGTGGCGAGATTCCGCCCCTCGTAGAGGACGAGATCGACGTGGTTGAAGGTCTCCATGCGGCCCCCGAACCGGCTCTTGGTCCTGCGCACACCTTTGGCCACGGCACGCACCTTGCCGCGGTTGGGGCTCAGCAGCACCACCACCCGGTCGGCTTCGCCGAACGGGTAGGAGCGAAGGACGATGCCCTGCTCGCTGCGCAACGCCACCGGGGCACGCTATACGGCCTGCGGCTCGGTTTAGCCTCAACCGATGGCCCTGCTCGACGATGCTGCCATTGCCGGCTTCCTGGCTTCACATCCAGGCTGGGAGATGGATGGGGGCGAACTGATGAAGACCTTCGTCTCCAACGACTTCGGCACGGCGATCGCCTTCGTCAACCAGGTGGCGGAGCTGTCGGAGGGCGCCAACCACCACCCTGACATCGCCATCTCCTGGAACCGGGTGACCCTGCGACTGTCGACCCACTCCGAAGGCGGCCTCACCGGGCGCGACATAGCCCTGGCGGGGCAGATCGACGAGCTACGGGCGGGCTGAATTCATGAGAGCCCGGCCAGGCACTCCCCCACCCAGGGATGGCGATCGCTCTCGTTCAACTCCGAGTAGCGCGCCTCCAGGTTGCGAAGCATCCGCGCGATCAACTCCGGGGTGGTGACCGGCTCCAGCCAGGCGGGGTTGAGGCGGGGAGCTCCACCAAGGGACGAAGCCACGAGCGCCGCCGCCTCGTCGGCACCGATCGCCTCGCCGTAGTGGAACGGGTCGACCAGCTGCTTGCCCGCATAGACCAGGAAGTGGCCGGGCAGTCCGACCCCTTCCATGTCGATACCCACCCGGCGCCCCACCTCGATCCAGATCAAAGACAGGCTGATCGGGATGCCGCGACGGGTCTCGAGGACCCGGTTGAGGAACGAATTGTCGGGGTTGCCGAAGTCGTCGACGTTGCCCCCATAGCCCTCGCGGATGGCCAGAACCCGGCGAAGGGAGAGATGGGTGCCGCCCTCGACCGCCCCTGCCAGCGAGTCGAGCCGCGCCAGGTAGGCATCGGGCTCGATCTCCGGATACTCGAATCGGGCGAACTCGAGGGCTGCTGCGGCCGGCTGGTCGGCCAAGGCCAGCTCGGTCACACGGCCGGCATTGGGAGTGGTCGGGGCTCGCACGCGGCGAAATGTATCGGCCTCAGAACCCCATTCTCTCGAGCAGTTCCGGGCGCTGCTGCCAGTCTTTTTCGACCACTGCCCGCAGGTCGAGATGGACCTTGGTCTCGAAGAGAGCTTCCAGCTCGGCCCGGGCCTCGCTTCCGCCAAGCTGGAGCAGCGATCCGCCCCGGCCGATCACGATCCCCTGCTGGGAGGGGCGCTCCACCACCAGGTCGGCCTCCGCCACCAACAGCTCCCCCGCCTTTCTCAGGTCGCGGACCCGGACCGCCAGTGAGTGCGGCAACTCCTCGCGCAAACGGTCGAGGAACTTCTCTCTGATGATCTCTGCCACCAGTAGCTCCTCGGCTTGATCGGTGTGGGTGCCGGGAGGGAAAAAGGCGGGCCCCTCCGGCATCCTCCCTGCCAACTCGTCGGTGACGACGTCGACCCTCAACCCGGTGGTGGCCGAGACGGGGATATAAGCGGCGAAGTCCCAAGCCGCCGCCTCCCGCAGCTGGGCGGCGATCTGGGCGGGACCGGCGATGTCTACCTTGTTCACCGCCACCACGACAGGTGACCCCGCCGAGATCAACTTCTCTGCCATCAGCCGGTCACCAGGTCCCACCGGCTCGGTGGCATCGATCACGAACAAAGCCGCATCGACCTCTTCCAGCGTCCCGGTGACGAGGCGGTTGAGCCGCTCACCCAGTTGAGTGCGAGGCCGGTGCACCCCCGGGGTATCGAGTATCACAAGCTGCCACTCAGGCTCCCCGCCGGGGGGACCGGTCAGGACCCCTCTGATCACGTTGCGGGTGGTCTGAGGTCGGGTCGAGATGATCGAGACCTTCTGGCCGACCATACGATTGACCAGGCTGGACTTTCCCACATTGGGGCGACCCACTACCCCCACCAGGCCGCTTCTCACTTGCCGGCCTGAACCTCGTCTTGATCGTTCGCAGGCTGCCTGGTCACCTCGACATCGGCCACTCGCAAGCCCTGCAGCTTGGTCACGGCCAGCACCAGCTCGCCCGACCGGAAGGTCTCACCCTCCTCCGGAACCCTCCCTGCCAGGCCCAGCACCAGGCCCCCGACCGTGTCCCACTCATCGTCGGGGAGGGCCACTCCCACCTGTTCGGAGAGCTCCGCCACAGGAACCCTGGCGTCCACCTTCCACTTGCGGTCGCCGAGGCGGACGATCATGTCCTCCTCCTCGTCGTACTCATCGGTGATCTCGCCCACGAGCTCCTCCAGCAGATCCTCGATCGTGACGAGGCCGGCAACGTCCCCGAACTCGTCGACGACGATCACCAAGTGGGTCTTGGAGCCCTGCAGCTCCTCGAGGAGCTCCGATGCGCGCTTGGTCTCCGGGACGAACTCGATCGCACGCATGATCTCGGATGGCCGCTCCGGTCGCCTCCCCCCACCCAATGCGGACAGCAAGTCCTTGGCGATGACCATGCCGACCACGTCACCACTCGGATCGGTGACCGGGTAACGGGAGAAGCCGTGTTCGTCGACGAGCTTGAGGAAGTCATCGATAGGAGCATCGCCGGGGACCGTGATCATGTCTGTGCGGGGGACCATCACTTCACGGACGATCGTGTCGGTGAAGTCCAGGACCGAGGAGATCAGCTCTCGTTCCTGCTCGTCCTCGGGTGCGGCTCCGGACTCGTCACCGTTGCCCTCTCCCTCGGCGGGCAGCAGGTCATCGGCCTTGCTTCCGAACCTCACCCCCAGGCTGAGGATCGGCGCCAGCACGTAGGCGACGCGGCGGGGACGGCTGCGGCCGATGGCCCTGGGAATCCAGTCTCCGAGGACGATGAGCCCGAGGGCGAGCACCACCAGCCACAGCAGCTGAGGCTCGGCACCCGACTCCGCCACCGCCCAAGTGGCGGAAACGGCCGCGATCACCAGCAGGCAGACATGGGCGATGTTGGCGGCAGGCTGAAGCCGTCCGGGTCTGGCCAGCAGCCTGGCCACCGCCTCCGCTCCCGGAGAGCCCGACGCAGCCTCTCGCACGGTGTCGGCCCGCGATGCCTCCTGCAAGGACGACGCCGCCGCCCGCAGCAGAGCTGCCGCCAAGAGCGCCACGATGGCGAGGGCGAGGGCCAGCGTCATCTGCGGGTCCGTCCCATGAGCGCCAGCAGATGTCTCTCGCGATCTTCCATCGCCTCGGCCTCGGCCTCCGCGTGATGGTCGTAGCCCAACAAGTGCAGCAAGCCGTGAGTCACCATCAGTGCCATCTCATCCGCCAGTTCGACCCCGAGCTCGGCCGACTGCCGCTCGACATAGTCGGGGGCGATCACCACGTCGCCCAGCAGCAGCGGCGGGCCGCCATTGCGGGGAGGCGGGGATCCGGGTGTCAATTCCTCGACCGGGAACGAGAGCACGTCGGTGGGACCGGCCTTCTGCAGGAAGCGGTCGTTCCAGACGGCGATGTCGTCATCGGACACGAAGAGGATCGAGACCTCGGCGTGCTCGTAGCCCTCCTCGCCCAGCACCAACTCGGCCTGAGCCTTGACCTGGTCGAGGTCGACGGTGGTCGGATGCTCGGCGGCCACGAAGACGGCCAGCCTCCGGCCGCCACGCGCATCGGTCACCTCAGGATCCGGGGAAGTTCGGATAGGGGATGCGCTGATGGTAATGACCGACCAATGAGTCGAGGAAGGCCCTGCGAACCCGATTGAGCTGATCGAGCGTCAACGAGGACTCGGATAGCTGCCCGTCGTTGATCTTCTCGTCGACCACGCGATCCACCACCTTCTCGATCGCCATCGGAGTCGGGTCCTCCTCCTGGAAGACCGCCCGGCACGCAGCCTCGAGCGAGTCGGCCAGCATCACGATCGCCATCTCGGCCGACTGTGGTTTGTGGCCGACGTGGCGGTAGTCGTCGGGGTTCACGTTCTCGTCTCCGTAGCGGGCCCTGGCTCGCTCGAAGAAGAACCGCATGATCCCGTCGCCGTGATGGGTGACGATTCCCTCCGCTACTTCGGGCGGGATCTTGTACTTGCGGGCCAACTCCACCCCGGCGGTGACGTGCCTGCGGATGATCTCCACCGACTGCTCCGGCGGCAGGTCGTCGTGCGGATTGTTCATCCCGAATTGGTTCTCGATGAACATCGTCGGGTCCTCCGTCTTGCCGAGGTCGTGGTAGTAGGCGGCGGCCTTGGCCAGCAACGGGTTGGCACCGACCGCTCGGGCCGCGGCATCGGCCAGCGTCCCCACCATCAGCGAGTGGTTGAAGGTACCGAACGCCTCCTCCTGCAGTAGGAGCAGCGCCTCGTGGTTGCGGTCACCCAGCTCAAGCAGCCTGAGGCTGGTGGTGACATCGAAAGCCGACTCGAAGAACTGAAGGATCGCCAGCCCCAGCAGCGCGGTGAGAATCGATGCCCCGAATGCCCAGCCGGCCGAGGTCAGGACCGTTTGAGTCGGGTTCTCATCAGGGTTGGTGTGGAAGAACCACGCCACCGCCCCGGCGATGACCGCCGCCGCAAGTGAGGAGAACACAACCGCGTTGCGAATTGCCTTGCGACTCGCCAGCGAGGAGACAAACCCGATCGGGATCATCCCGGCCAGCAACGCGAACACGGCGACCCCGGGGTCGCGGGTGCCAGTCGCCGCCAGTGCCCCGATGCCGAGGGCGACCAGCAAGCCGATCCTGGCATCGAACAGGATGGCGGCCATCAGCCCCACGGCCACCCCGGGCAAGAGGTACCAGGCGCTGGGATCGTCGATGATCGCCTGCATCTCGATGGTCCCCCGCACGGCCAGCGCCGACAGCACGATCAAGAGGCCGAGCAAGGCGATCATCCGGGGGCGATTCCAGATGTCGGGACGGAACTTGCCGAGGTAGAAGCCGATCACCGCCACCAGCACCGAGATCACCGCCAGCATCCCCCACTCCTGCTGGGCCTGGCCGGTGGCGGCCCCGGTCTGGTTGATGGCGTCGATGTCGATCTGCTGCAGCTGCTCGCCCTCGCGAACGATGTACTGCTGGGCGGCGTACCCCACCAACGTCGGCTCCACCGCGTCGCGGGCTTCCTGGCGAGCGAGCTCTGTGGCCTGCGAGTCGATGAGGTAGTTGGCTGCCAGCACCAGGTTGGCCAGGTCGGCGGCGGCTTCCCCCGCCTGGACATCGCGCTCACCTCCGACGAAGACGACCGGCGGATTGGTGAACAGCCGGCTACCTACCTCCAGCAGGTCCTCGGGGGCGATGGAGGCAGCGAACTCGGTCTGCAGGCGCAGGGTGGCAGCCTGCTTGACCGCATCCAGATAGAGGTCCTGTCCGAGGGCCGACCTGGCCACGTCCTCGGTGCCGAAGACTGCCAGGGTCTGGAGGGTGGTTGGCTTGAGGGTGCTGTAGCTCTGAGAAAGCTCGGCCACCTGCTCGTCGATAGAGCGGACCAACGGCCGGTAACCCATCGCCGCGGTCTCGCACTCGCTCGTGCAGTCGAGCTCCTGGCGAGCGTTGGCAGTGGAGAGGCCGAGGTGGGCGGGCCAGTCGGGATCGTCCCCGTCGATGGTCACCACGAGGTTGCCTGGAGCGACCATCGAAGACCAGCTGCCGTCCGACTGGGTCTCGACTCGCTGGGCGGCACCGCCGTTCAGGGATAGGAGCACACCGATCCCGTCCAACCCGGCGTCAGGGGCGCCACTGAACTCCCCATCCGCATCGACGTCAAGGAAGACCCAGCCGGTCGCCTCCACCAGCTCCGCCTGGGTCGTGGAGGTGGAAGGCAGTGTCGTCTCCGAGGGGACGCCGGCCGTCGTGGAGGGGGAAGGCGTCGGCTCCGGGAAGGTGGTGGGGGTGACGCTGGTGTCGATCACCCCGTCCTTGACCGCCCCCACCACGAACTCGAGCTGCTCGTAGACCTCGTCCTCGATGTCGCCGCGATGCTCGTAAACGTCGAGCACGGCAGCGGCGGCTTCCTCTTCGTCGGCAGCGGTCTTGTCCCGATCTTCGACGCTGGCGGCGAACCTCGCCCGGTAGTCGCGGTCGGCGAGGGTCCCTGGAGATAGGTTCTCGGGCACGGAGGTGGCAGCAACCAGCAGGCCCCAGGAGGCGACGGCGGTGGCGAGGAAGACCGCCGTGCGGGTGAGGCCAGGCCTGGTCATGGCCGCCCCACCTCGACCGCACGTTTCTCGTAGGCGTCCACGATTGCCGCCACGATCCGGTGCCGGACCACGTCGCGGCTGGTCAGCTCGACAAAGGCCACCCCCGGGATCTCGGCGAGGATGTGCCGCACCACCGACAGCCCGGACTCCTTGGTTGAGGGAAGATCGGTCTGGGTGACGTCGCCGGTGACGATCATCTTCGAGTTGAACCCGAGCCTGGTCAGGAACATCTTCATCTGCTCCTGCGAGGTGTTCTGGGCCTCATCGAGGATCACGCACGAGTCATTGAGGGTCCGCCCCCGCATGTATGCAAGCGGCGCGATCTCGATCGTTCCCCGCTCGGTCAGGCGGGCGGTCTCGTCAGGGCCGAGCATGTCCCACAGGGCGTCGTACAGAGGCCGGAGGTAGGGGTCGACCTTGGCGGTCAGGTCGCCGGGCAAGAACCCGAGGCGCTCGCCGGCCTCGACCGCGGGTCGGGTCAGCACGATTCGACGGACCGAGCCTGAGCTCAGGGCCTCGATGGCGGCCGCCATGGCCAGATAGGTCTTGCCGGTCCCGGCTGGGCCGATCCCGAAGGTCACCGTGCTGTCCCGAATGGCGGCGATGTATCTCTGCTGGCCGTGGGTCTTGGGTCGGACCACCTTGCCCCGTCCGACCGCCATCCCGTCGGTGAGGATCCCGGAGGGGCTGGGCACCTCCTCCCTCACCATGTGAACCACCTGCTCCACCCGATGGCCGTCCAGTCGCTCGCCCTCCTGGACCAGGATCAGCAACTCGCCCAGCACGGTCTGGGCCGACTCGACCTCTGCGGCCGGCCCGCTGAGCGAGAACTCGTTGCCCCTGGCAACCCAGCGCACGTTGGGAAAAGCCGCCTCGAGAGTGCGCAGGTGGGAATCCCCTTGCCCGAGGAGGTCGAGCATGAGGTGGTTGGCGGGGACGCGGAGATGGGCTTCTATCGAGTCAGGAGTCAATGCCGTCCTGGGGACGATCGGTTGTTTGTGGACAACCGGCCAGATTCTACGGGTACTCCTTGGGTTTTCACCCCGGTGGCCAGCTGAAGCGCCTGCCGCCCAGCAGGTGGAGATGGAGATGAGGCACCGTTTGGCCCCCATCCGGGCCGACATTCGACACCAATCGCCATCCCCCTTCGAAGTCGGGGCCCGTGGCGAGTTGCCTGGCCAGGGAGGCGAGGTCGGCCACGACCGTGAGGTCATCGAGGTCGGCCAGAGAGGCGACGTGGCTCTTTGGGATGAGGAGGATGTGCTGGGGGGCCACGGGGTTCAGGTCCCGAATAGCCATCACCCGCTCTTCCTCACCGACCACATCGGCCGGGATCTGGCCTGTTGCGATCAAACAGAAGATGCAATCGTCGTGCAAAGGGCCCCTACCTCACAGTTTTGGCGCGTGCATATTCCCCTATAGGGGCATTCTTACGCGCCAGAACGAGGCTCTGGGCGGCTCAGCCTTCTTGATCAGGTCGTATCAAACGCTCGAGGGCGGCGGGGTCACTCGCCACCAGCGCCGTCAGCAGCTCCAGGTCGGCTCGCCGCACCGCCGAGGTAGCCGAGCCCTTCCGTCGGAGCTGGATGGCGGCCAGGAAGCGATCGATGGCCTCGGCCGAGATCAGGTCCACCTGCTCGAGAGCCTCCAGATCGACCAACAGCTCCCCACCACCCTCCTGGGCCTGGCCGTCGGAGTCGGGCGGTATCAGTTGGGCGACGCCCACCCCATAGATTCCGGCCAGCCGCTGTAGGCGCTGAACCGACAGGGAGCGCTCACCGCGCTCATAGGCTCCGAGTACCGAGGCTTTGAACTCCTTGCCGGACATGGCTTCGACC
>DATBMA010000035.1:0-27445 GCA_036555105.1 Acidimicrobiia bacterium | reverse complement strand
GACCGATGACGGCAGTGGGGGCGGTGTCGGTCAGATCGGTCCGGAACGACGGGTCGAGGCGCCCGCTGGCCACCGCCATCGCCCGGTAGACCGAGTACGCGCCACCGTGAGTGCCGATGGCGTTGCGCCGCTCGGGATCGGTGAGGGTGGCGATCACCGGTCCCCGCCGGGCCGGATCAGGATCGCCCCACTGAATCCGCGGCGGGGCGGGAAGGTGGGGATCGTGATGAGAGGTGAGGCGGATGTGGCCGGTGGCCATGATCGAAAATGCTATGTCCGTAACGGGGAAATGAGCTCGCAAGCAATGTCGGCCGATCGGGAGGACGGCTGAAGCGGGCGCTGGCTGCCGCCTTCCTATCCTTTCGCTCTTGTCGCTGCTGTCCGACCTATCCGAGCTCGGTGGCCGCGCGTTCTCCCGACTCGGGCTCGACCCCGCTCTCGGAGCGGTGGTGCCGGCCTCGCGTTCCGACTTCGGGCAGTTCCAATGCAACGGCGCCCTCGCCGCCGCAAAGGTGGCGGGTCGGCCGGCCCGGGACGTGGCGGATCAGGTAGCCAATGTCTTTCGAGCGGACCCTCGCATCGCCGAGGCCACCGTGGCCGGCCCCGGGTTCATCAACCTCACCGTCACAGACCGGGAGCTGGCGGATCGGGTGGCCGGACTCTTGGGTGACGAGCGCCTGGGGATGGCACCGGCCGAATCTCAAACAGTGGTGGTCGACTATGCCGGTCCCAATGTCGCCAAGGCAATGCACGTCGGGCACTTGCGGGCGACGATCATCGGTGACGCCCTGGCCAAGGTCTTTGCCTTCGCCGGCGACCGTGTGATCCGCGACCCTCACTTCGGCGACTGGGGCTATCAGATGGGTCTGGTCATCGCCGAGATCGAACGGCGGCAACCGAACCTCCCCTACTTCGATCCGGCCTTCACCGGCCCCTATCCGGAGACCTCGCCGGTGACCCTCGAAGATCTGCAGGAGTTGTACCCGGAGGCAGCGGCCAAGGCCGAGCAGGATCCGGAGTGGGCCGAGAAAGCCAGGCAGGCGACGCTCGATCTCCAACAAGGCCGCCCCGGCTACCTCGCCCTCTGGCAACACATGAAGAAGGTGTCGGAGGAGAGCCAGCGCACCGACTTCGCCGACCTCGGGGTGGAGTTCGACCTCTGGTACGGCGAGTCGGACGTGCGGGACCGGATCGAGCCGCTGGTAGAGCGGCTGACAGCGAGCGGCATAGCCGAGAAGAGCGAGGGGGCCCTCATCATTCGAGTCGATGAGGAGAGCGACAACCGGGACCTGCCTCCTCTGATCCTCGAGAGCTCCCGGGGAGGCGCCCTGTACGCCACCACCGACCTCGCCACTATCGAGCTCCGGGCCGAGCTGGGGGCCGACCTCATCCTCTACGTGGTGGATGCCCGCCAGGCCGATCACTTCGAGCAGTTGTTTCGGGCCGCCAGGCGGGGGGGAGTGGCCCCGCCCGGGTTGCTGATGGAGCACATTCGGTTCGGGACCATGAACGGCAAGGACGGCAAGCCGTTCAAAACCCGCGAGGGCGGGGTGGTCAGCCTCGGAGAGCTGATCGACATGGTGGAGGAGGCTGCCGCCGTCCGCCTGGCCGAGGCCGACATCGCCCAGGAGTACCCGGCGGAGGAGCGCCGCCGCATCGCGCACCAAGTCGGGGTGGCAGCTCTCAAGTTCGGCGACCTCTCGGTCAATCGGGTTTCCGACTACGTGTTCGACTTGGACCGGTTCGCTTCTTTCGAGGGCCGCACCGGGCCCTACCTCCAATACGCCGCCGTTCGCACCAGGTCCATCCTGCGGAAGGCAGAGGATGCCGGCCTGGCTGCAGGTCCCATCGTCCCGCCTGCCCGCCCGGGTGAGCGGGCCTTGATGCTCGCGCTGCTGATGCTGCCGGAGGTGGTGGAGCGCACGATCGAGTTCAGGGCGCCGAACCACATGGCCGACTACGCATACGAGCTGGCTGGAAGCTTCAACCGTTTCTACGACGAGTGCCACATCCTTTCGGAGGGCGACCCCGCTCTGCAGGCTTCCTGGCTGTCACTGGTCACCATCGTCCTGACGATGCTGACGGTGGTGCTTGGTCTGCTCGGGATCGAGGTGCCGGAGCGAATGTGAGCGCAGGCCTGAGGGTCAGACCGGGTCGGCCCGACGACCTCGAGCAGATCCGCCTCTTCACCACGGGCACGTTCAGCTGGGGCGACTACGTGCCTGACCACTACCTGGAGTGGCTGCAGCAACCGGAGATCAACGTGGCGGTTGTGACTGACGCCGATGACCGCCCGATCGCGGTGGCAAGGGCAATCATGCTGTCGCCCACCGAGCTCTGGCTTGCATCGGTCAGAGTCGACCCCGCCCATCGCCGCCAGGGAGTGGCGACTCTTCTCAACGACCACGGGGTGGAATGGGGTCGATCCCAGGGAGCGGCCGTCGCCCGCCTTCTGATCGAGGAGCACAACCTCCCGGCCCAACGCCAGGTTGAAGGCATCGGGTATCGGATGACTTCCCGATGGCGGTACGGGACCGTCGAAGCGGTCAACGCCGCCGAGGTGTTCGACCCCCTGGAGCCCGCGGCAGCAAGCGAGGTGGAGGCTGCCATGTCTGCCTGGTCCCGATCAGAGGTGGGACGCGCCTCGCGAGGCCTCTACCCGACCGATGGGTGGTCATGGCGCAGGTTGGTGCCGGCCGATCTGGCCGCGGCCGCGAGCGCAGGCTCGTTCTGGCAGGGACCGGACGGTTGGGTGCTGGCAGCCGTCGACGAGGAAGAGTTGGTCGTGTTGTGGCTTGCCACCGAGCCCGACCAGGCCAACCGCCTCTTCGACTCGCTGCGCGGCCTGGCGGGGGAGCTTGGCAGTCGGGATGTGTTCATCCAGCTCCCAGCGGTGAGCTGGCTGGAGGACGCCGCCGGCGCGGCGGGATTCGAGCTCCACCCCGCGATGGTCTATGAGAAGCCGATCGACTGAGGATCAGGTCATGAACAGCATCGCGGCGAGCACCCAGACGAAATAGATCACTGGGATGTCGAGCCGTCGACCGGCTTCCCATCCCCGGATGGCGTATGCCCCCGCGACGCCCAGCAGTGGAACGACGGTCCAGCCGGCCCGGCCGACCGCGGCCATGAAGTCGACTGCTGTCGTCATCACCACCGACAGGTCGGCGGCGAAGGGCATCAGGGCGGAGGCGGCCCAGGCGATCAGCAGGCCGATCACGACTGCCGAGACCGCCCGCGCCACCGCGACCTGCCACTCCGGGAACCCTTCCACCTCGACGCCGCGATTGACCGGGCCCTCGCCATACACGCCAAAGCAGAATGCCGCCAGCACCGCCAAGCCCAACCCTGACGCCAGTAGGGCCCCAGTGGAGATCCCGAGGTCGAGGTTGGCAAGGTCGAGGCCGGCGAGAGTGACTGCCGCTGCCAGTCCCCCGAGTCCGCTTCCGAGGACCAGCAGAGCCACATCCAGTATCGATCCGAACGAGAGAAGACCGAAACGCAACCATGCCTTCCAATCCGTCTCGACAGTTGGCGCGGTCACCAGGGTCACCGCCCGACCAACTCCGGCCTGATCGCGTTGGCATAGAGCTCGATGGGATGGGCGATCGTGATCGACTGGTCGAGATGGCTGCGCAGCTGCATTTCACAGCCGGGATTGGCGGAGGCGACGATCCGTGCGCCCGACTTCGCCACCTGCTCTGCCTTGGCAGCCCCAAGCCGGGCGGAGGCCTCCGGCTGGACGAGCGAGTACAGACCGGCCGCTCCGCAACAGAACCCACCTTCGTCCAGATCCACGACTGAGTAACCGGCGGCATCGACGATCTTGCGAGGAGCCTCCACGAGCCGCTGGGCGTGGCGGAGATGGCAAGGATCTTGCACCGCCACCAGGTCTCCGGTGGGCTGTCGTCTCCGCAACAGTCCCTCATCGATCAACGCGGCGACCACCTCGACGGCATCACGGGCCCGCGACGCTACTTGCTCGCCCCCGTCGGTCCAGTGTTCATATTCCTTGAGGTGGGCCGAGCACCCGGCGGCGTCGGCCACGATCAGGTCGAACGACCGGAATGCCGCCCGATTCACCTCGGCCAGCTCTCTGGCCAGTTGGGCGGCACCGTCATGGGCGGCCAAGGCCCCGCAACAGGTCTGGCCGGACGGGACCGTCACCCGGTATCCGCCCAGTGTGAGGAGCTCGATGACGGCGCGATGCACAGGGTCGAACCAGGGCTCCATCACACATCCAGCGAGCAGCGCCGCGGTGGCGCGCACTGGTCCGGACGGCTCCCAGGTACCACCGAGGACTTCCGGCGGCCGCATTGGAAGCCGGCGAAGGCCCCGCAGCCCTAGGCGCAGCGGGCCGGGCATCACCCCGCCGAGTCTGGCCCGCTGGGCCAACGCCGCCCCGGCAGTGAGCGAGCGCCGCCAGGAGCGGCTGACGAGGACTCGCCTGAGCAAGCGATGTCGCCTTGCCCGCCGCGGATCTGGCACCTGGGCGGCCACTTCCGCCCTCGCCCCCTCCATGGCCCGCCCGAAAGGCACCAACCCCGGGCAGACGGGCTCGCAGGCGCGGCATTGGAGACAGAACCCCACCACATCGGCGAACTCCTGGTCGACCTCGGCCAGACCATGGGACACGGCGCTCATCGCCGCCAGCCTCCCCCGGGGTGACGCGGTCTCGAGCCCCGTGAGCCGGAACGTCGGGCAATGAGGGAGGCATAGCCCACACTGGACACAGGCATCGAGCTCGGACTTGGTTGGGTGGAGATCTGTGACCCAGGCCATCACAGCCTCCCCGGGAGCCGACCGGGGTTGATGACTCGGGCAGGATCGAAGGCCGCGATCAGTCGTCGCTGGATCTCGACGGATGCAGGCGGAGTGCCCCAAGGGTCGAGGTCCGCATATGCCTCGTCAGGGCCATCCACCATCACCAGGGCCCCTCCGATGCCCTCGGCCCAGGCCCGCAAGTCCCGGTGGCCTTCGATGGATGCCGAAGCCAATCGGATCTCCCCTACCCCGAGCAGAGCCAGCCGATCCCACCCATTCGGCACCCGCCCTGAGGCGTACCTGGTGTGCTTGGGCGGGACCCTGAGCGACCAGCGATACGTGCCTGCCGGATCGTCGGGCCAAACGAGACCATCCCTCCGCTCCCCGCCGCACAGTCGGGATTGCTCGTCCACCTCGCCTGGTGTGCCGCCCAAATAGGCGGTGACCTGACCGTTGAGATCCAGGACCGCCAGTGGCCGAGAAAGGAGGTCGGCGCGATCCGGATCGTCCAAGGTGACCGTTGCCAGTGACTCACCGATTGGCCACAGCTTCAGGCACACCGAGACCACGAGGCCGAGCGAGCCAAAAGCACCAACTGCCAGGCGCGGTAGGTCATACCCCGAGACGTTCTTGACCACCCTTCCGCCGCCTGTCACCAGCCGACCGTCCCCTGTCACCAGAGTCACTTCCAGCATGCGGTCGCGAGTGGGGCCGTATCTCCGGCGTCGGAAGCCTGACACCCCGGCCGAGACCACCCCGCCGATAGTGGCCGAGCCCGGCCGCTCCGGCATGACCGCGGTCTGCCCGCGCTCGGCCAGCATCGCCTCGACCCGGGAGACGGGAGCACCGGCCTCCACGACCAAAGTCAGATCCTCTGGCTCCCAGGCGACGATGGAGCCGAGGCGCTCGGTCGAGATCACCAGATCCGGATCGAGCGGGTACCCGAGGCCCTGATGGGTTCCCCCGCCCCGCACCAGAACCCTGGCCCCGCTGCGGCTCGCCCAGCGAAGAGCGGCGGACGCCTCCCCGGCATCTCGGGGGGCGAGCACGGCCTCTGCCCCGGTCAGCTCGTCGCTCGATGCCCCAAACGCCTGCCGGAGGGCCGCCAGCTCAGCATGCGACTCGCTCAAACCCAGGCACCGCCTGGAGGTCTGGCGGCGAGGTCGAAACAACGCGCCCCCTCCGGCAGGACCTTGCTCGGGTTCATGAGGCCCTCCGGGTCGAACACGTCTTTGATCCTGGCTTGAGCGTCCAACGAGACCTGGTCGAAGCTCAGTGGCATCAGATCGCGCTTCTCCAGCCCAATGCCGTGCTCACCGGACAGGGCACCTCCTTGTCGGATGCACAGCTGCACCAGTTCCTCGGCTGCGGCGTGGACCCGGTCCAGCATCCCCGGCGCCTCCGAGTCGAAGGCAATCAACGGATGGAGGTTGCCGTCACCTGCATGGAACACGTTGAGCATCTGCAGGTCGTGTCGCTCGGCGATCCGGTACACCTCAGCCATGGTCTCCACGAGACGGGTGCGAGGCACGACCGTGTCGTGCAGGTAGTAGTCGGGAGCCGCCTGCGCCACTGCGCCAAAGGCCGACTTCCGGCCCTTCCAGAGCAGCGCTCTCTCCGCCTCCGAGCTGGCGATCCGGACCGAGAGGGCTCCGCGGGCGGCCGCCTCGCCGGCGATGAGGCTGGCCTCGGAGTCGACGGCATCGGCTGTGCCGGTCACCTCGGCCAGCAGTAGCGCGGCCGCTTCGGTGGGGAGGCCGAGGTGCAGCCAATTCTCGACCGCCATCACCATCCGCTGGTCCATCATCTCGAGGGCGGCCGGCACCACCCCGGCGGCGATGACGCCGGAGACCGTGGCGGCAGCGGCGTTGACCGAGTCGAACGCGATCAGGAGCGTGCGGACCTCGGGGGGATTGGGTGTCAGCTTGACCAGAGCCTTGGTGACGATCCCGAGCGTTCCTTCCGACCCAACCAACAGGCCACGCAGATCGAGCCCTGGGGGGTCCGGTGCGATGCCGCCCAGTTCGATGACAGAACCGTCTTCGAGGACCACTTCGATGGCAAGGATGTGATTGACCGTCGACCCCTCTGCCAGACAGTGAGGCCCGCCCGAGTTGTTGGCGACATTGCCGCCGATCGTGCAGGCGGACTGAGAGGACGGGTCGGGGGCGAAGTGGAGCCCATTCGCGCGAGTGGCGTTGGAGAGATCCAGGTTGATGACACCGGGCCCGACCCAGGCGGTACGCGCCACCGGGTCGATCTCATGGATCTCGTTCATCAACGTGGTTGAGAGGACCACTCCTCCCTCGATCGGCACGGCTCCGCCCGCCAGCCCGGTTCCAGCCCCACGCGGAACGATCGGAACTCCGTGTCGCTTGGCAGTGCGGACCACGGCAGCCACCTCTTCGGTGGTTCGCGGGGTAACGACCAGGTCCGGGTTCCCGCGGGCGACCCCGGAGTCCTTCCCGTAGAGGTAGCGCTGAAGTGATCCGTCCAGCACTCGGTCCGCGCCAAGCAGTTGGCGCAGGTCCTCGGCCAGGGACATAGTGGAAGGCTAGGACCTCGCACCGGTCGGCGACGCGCGACGTGAGACGGTGAGACCGTCTACGCCTTGCCCCAACCGCCGCCACCCGGCGTGCGCACCAGCACCCGGTCGCCGGCCTCCACCTCGAATGTGGCCTTGCCGGGCAAGCGCTCGGGCGCCTTGTCAGGACGGAGCAGCCAGTCCTCCCCCACCGCCCCGGGCTCGCCCCCGGCCAAACCCCAGGGGCGATTGCGCCTGCGCTCCCCGATCAGGCTCACCGTCGCCGGCTCGCCGAACTCCAACTCCCGCTCGACTCCCTCACCACCCGGGAACCGGCCGCGCCCACCCGAGTCCCGGCGCAGGGTGTAGCGCACGACCCGAATCGGATAGTGGGTGGCGATCGCCTCAGCGGGCGTGTTCTTCGTGTTGGTCATGCCGGTGTGGATCCCTGACTGCCCCGGCTTGCCGGGACGACCTCCTTGCCCACCTGCGACCGTCTCGTAGTACGTGAAGCGTTCATTGCCCACCAGGATGTTGTTCATCGTGCCCTGGGACGCAGCCGGGACCCGAGCGGGCGCCGCTTGGGCGAGCGCCCCCAGCAGCACGTCCGCGATCCGCTGTGCCGTCTCCACGTTCCCCGCAGCCACCGCCGCCGGATACCGGGCCGACACCAAGGACTCCGGAGGAACTTGCAGCCGGAGCGGCCGGTAACAGCCGCCGTTGGCCGGAATGCTCGGATCGGTTGCCACCCTGACTGCGTAGTAGAGGCAACTGAGGGTCACGGCTTCGACCGCGTTGACGTTTGCCTTGACCTGACCGTGTGTGCCGGTGAAGTCGGCGACCAGCCCTTCCGGTCCAACGGTCACCGCCACCGCGATCGGAAGGTCGGCCTCACCCCATTCCATCACATCGGTGAACGCGAACCGCCCCGCGGGCAGGCTGGTCAGGGCAGCCAGCATGGTTCGCTCTCCATAGTCCAAGAGAGCCCCGGCCAGGTCTCGAAAGCCATTGACACCGATGCTCGAAATCAGCTCGAGCAGTCGCCTCGCCCCCATCTCGTTCGCCCCGAGCTGGGCCGCCAGGTCTCCGCGTCTCTCCACCGGCGTTCGTGAGGCGGTGACGAAGGGCTCGATGAAGTCGTCGCGCCAGCGCCCCGCCTCCATCGCCAGGGTTGGACCCACCCGATGACCCTCCTGGTCGATCCTGGTGGCGGTGGCCGGCATAGAGCCGGGGGCATCTCCGCCGATGTCGGCATGGTGGGCGCGATTGGCGACCCAAGCCACCAGCACGCCATCGCTGAATACCGGCTTGACGAGAGTGAGATCGTTCAGGTGGGTTCCCCCTTCGAACGGGTCGTTGACGGCGTATTGGCAGTCAGGAGCAGGCTCGAAACGGCCGCGAACCGCCGCCACGGATCTAGGCATCGAACCGAGGTGGACCGGGATGTGCTCGGCCTGGGCGAGCAGCTCGCCATCGGCGACGAACAATGCTGCCGAGCAGTCGGCTCGTTCTTTGATGTTGGGTGAGTAAGAGGTGCGGCGCAGCACCCATCCCATCTCATCCGCCACCGACGAGAGGGCGTTGCGCCCGACCTCGAGTGCGATGGGATCGATCACCACTCGACCCGGATCGTGCCATCCGCCATGACCACGGCTCGATCGCCATGCCCGACGATGGTCGTGGCTTCCGGCTCATCGATGAACGCCGGGCCGAGCACCTCATCACCGGCCGCCAGCGCGGGCCGCCACCAGACGGGCACTTCGCCTGCTGCCGGCACCGATCTGGTGCCGAGCCGCCGCTCGCCAGCAGGAGCCGGCACCGGCAGGTGATCCCATTGCAGGAGCGGGTCGGCTACTGCGGTTGCTCTGATGGTCACGACCTCGATGGGGTCGGCGTCGCGAGCAAACCCGTTGATGCGGAGGTGAGCGGCGTGGAAGTCGCTCGCCAGCTGTGCCCAACCCAGGCCTGCCCGGTAGGGGACGCCGATCTCATGCGACTGCCCCAGGTAGCGGACATCCACCATCAACCCGAGCTCGACATCCAACCGACCAGTCGACTGGCGCAGGCCCGCGGAAGCGACATTCATGAGCTCCACCGCCACCGCATCGAGGGCCAGCCCTTCATCCTGCATCATCACCGAGCGGGACACATCAGTGCGAGGTGCACTGAGCAGCAGACCGAGGGCGCTGAAGACTCCGGAGTGGGGAGGGATCAGCACCTGGTCCATGTCGAGGCGGCGGGCCAGGGCTGCCGCGTGCAACCCGGCGGCCCCGCCGAAGGCCAGCAGGCTCGCCCCCCGGGTGTCGAAGCCCTGTTCGATCGAGACCACCCGCAGCGCCCTTTCCATATGGGCCTCAACCACTTCCACCATCCCCCGGGCTACCTCGCCTTCGGGGAGCTCCATCCGCGCCCCCAGCCCGGCCAGGGCCTGGGCGGCGGCGGCCCGGGACAGGGTTATGTCCCCCCCCAGTGGCCGCTCCAAGCCGAGATTCCCGGCCAGGACGTGAGCGTCGGTGACGGTGGCGACATCGCCTCCCCGGCCGTATGCAGCAGGGCCCGGCTCGGCTCCAGCTGACTGCGGGCCCACCCTGAGCGCCCCACCGGAATCGACCCAGCCGATGCTGCCTCCCCCGGCGCCGACAGTGTGTATGGCGATCGCAGGCAGGGAGCACAGGAGCCCTGCGACCGAACGCTGGTTCATCATCTGCGGCCTTCCGTCTTCGATCCTGGCCACGTCGGTAGAGGTCCCACCCATGTCGAAGGTCAGGACTCGGGCCACTCCGTGATGGCTCCCTACCGCGGCTGCGCCAACCACACCGGCGGCGGGACCCGACAGGAGAAGGGCGGCGGGGACCGCGGTTGCCGAGTCCACATCCATCAGACCCCCTGCCGACGACATCACCGCAAGCGCGCCGGCAACCTGCTCGACGGCGGCTGCCAACCGCTTCATGTATGACTTCATGACCGGTTGCAGATATGCGTTGACCACGGTGGTCGAAGCTCGCTCGAACTCCCGGACCTCGTCGAGCACCTGATGGGAGAGGGATGTGGGGACGGGGCCATCGAGCTCCAGAGCCTCCGCCAGCGCCGCCTCCCGCCCGCGTCGATCGGCCGACCAGAGAAGGCACACTGCCACTGCCTCGGGCGACCGCGCCATCACCCGTCTTGCCATCGCGCCTGCCTCTTCCGTCCCAAAGCCGAATCGCATCGACCGCGGGACCAGCGGCACCGCCCGATCGGCGAAGCTGTCATAGAGGGAAGGCCGATCCTGCCGGCCAATCTCGATCAGGTCTTCGAAGCCGGCGTCCGTCACGAAAGCCACCTTGGCCCCGCGCCGTTCGAGGAGGGCGTTGGTGGCTGCGGTGGTGCCGTGGAGGAGTAGTTCGACACGGGACCCGCTCAGCAGCGAGGCGGCTCCGCCCAGCACGGACCGGCTCTGATCGGCGGTGGTGGGGACCTTGGCGGTCCGCAGTCTCGAACCGTCCCACCACACCAGATCGGTGAAGGTTCCGCCGACGTCGACCGCCAGGGCCACCCGGCTACGCTCGCCGCGCTATGCCGGTCTGGCCCGAAGCCACTCCCAATCCCAACGCCGTCAAGTTCACAGTCGGACGGCAGGTCGGCGGGCCCAAGACATTCGCAGCCGGCCAGGAGACGGATGACCCGCTCGCACTTGCTCTGCTTGCCATTGGGGGCGTGGTCGCCGTGTTCATGTCAGCTGACTTCGTCACGCTTACGAAGGATCCTGCCGCCGAGTGGTCCGACATCGCCCCCCAGGCTCAACTGATCCTAGAAAGCGAATTCCCGGAGGACTGACAGGTGTTACGGCGGCGGTGCGGTGGCGCCCTCCAGCCGCACCACCATCGGCCAGGCCTGGCCTGCCTCGTCGGGGATGGAGAGGACCAATCGCCACCCTGCTCCTTCGGGACCGCCGGAGATCACTGATGTGCCCTGGGGGCGACCCTCCAAAGCGCGGGTGGCGACCTCAGGTGGGACCTCACCGACCTGGGGAGGGTCGCTGACGGCCGCCTCCGGCAGCGGCACGGGAGTGGGGAGGTCTTCGATTGCGGGCGCGCCGGCTGCGAAGTCCACGACCACCTCGACCGCGTTCGGTGCCAGCCGGACGTAGTCCCCACCGGCCGGGGCCGACAGCCTCCGCACCACCACGACCACTTGAAAGCGCCCGCTTCCCAACTCCACGATCGAGGCGGCGCGGGCGGACTCCACGAACGATCGACCTCCGTCCTGGTTGGGCAGCTCGACCCCGGCTGGGAGAAATCGGGCGAGCGCCTCAGTGGACTTGGGCGAACCATCGACGGTGAAGTACTCCTCGACGAACCACTCGGCCTGCGCCGCGGCCGCTCGTGAGAGAGCGCTCGGCTCGACCGCCATCAAGTCCGCTTCCGACAGCACCGTCGGGCTTGGCCCCGGTATCGCCTCGCCCGGGATGGTCGCCGGGGTGGTGGCCGGGGCAATCGCCGGGCTCGGCAGCGTGGTCGCAGCCGGCGTCGGTGCGGTCGCACTCCTCGTCACCGCGAATGCGAGAGCGCCCACGACCACCGCTCCCCCAATCATGTATAGGTGGCGGGGGGTGATCGCACGTTGGGGCTGCAGCCTCTCCCAGGGAATGTGCTCGAACTGCTCCTCGTTCGACCGCGGCGGCTCCATCGATCGAACGTATGGGACCGTGAGCGCTGGTTCAACCCCTCCGCGGGCGCCAGGGTCTTGAAGGCACCCCCCACTAAGGTTCCGCTCGAATGACCAACAACGTCGACCCCAGGCCAGGGCGTTGGATCCTGCCCCTGGTGATCCTGGGGATGGTCGCCTTCACCTATGTGTTCGTCAGCCAGCTCCCCGCCGGGGCGCCGGTTGACACGCTGCCGCCTTCGACCAGCAGCACCACCTCGACTGCACCGGGAGGCTCCACGAGCACGACCGGAACGACGATCGCCCTCACCCCTGAGATGCAGGCCTACATCGATGCCATCCACGACGCCGAGACCCGTTTGGTGGATCTCGACAGCCAGCTCACCGCCGCCAACAGCGGATTCGATGCAGACCCCCGGACGGTGAGCTTCGACGAGGCTCGCGCGGCATTCGAGACGGTGGCGAACGAGAGCGCCGACGTGGCCTCCGACCTCAGCGCCGTCACTCCTCCCGATTCCCTGTCGGCATCGCATGCCACGCTCGTATCCGAGGCGACCAACGCTTCAGCGGCGGCGGATGCGGCCTTGGAAGGACTGATCGCTCCACCCCCCGACACCGGCGAAGCCCGGCGCAATGGCGTCCAATCCTTCTCTGAGGCGGTGGCCAATTTCCAGCAGGAAGTCGGCAACGCCGAAGCCATCGCAACAGGCGAATGACCATTTCGATCGGCCCGATCGGGCCCGAACGCGCCGCGGAGTTCCGCGATGTCATGGCTCACGCATTCGGGTTCGATGCCACCCCTGAGGGGCTCGATCGATTCCGTCCGATATTCGAGGCAGAGAGATCGCGCTGTGCCCTCGACGGAGACACCGTGGTCGGCACGCTGGGAGCCTTTTCCCTCGATCTGACGATCCCTGGCACCAGCATCCCATGCGGAGGCACGACAGCGGTGTCGGTGCTGCCCAGCCATCGCCGACGCGGCCTGCTCCGTCAGATGATGGCGGCCCACCTGCAGGATGTGGCCGAGCACGGCGAGGCTATCGCCGCGCTGTGGGCTTCGGAGAGCAGCATCTACGGCCGTTTCGGATTCGGGGTGGCAGCCCGCGGAGTCGACCTGAGCATCCCCCGCTCCCACGTTGGTTTTCATCGGCTGGCGGCATCCGGGCTGAGGGCTCGGATCATCGAGAAGGACGAGGCAGTCAAGCTTCTTCCCCAAATCCATGACCGGATCCGCCTGGACTATCCGGGGTTCTTCGCTCGTTGGCAGGCATGGTGGGACCAGCGATGGTTCGCCGACCCCAAGGACCTGCGCAACGGGTACACCCCCCTGCGGTTCGCGGTTGTGGACGACGATTCCGGTCCGGCCGGGTTCGCCCAGTACCGCCAGAAGTTCGCATGGGAGGAAGGGCATGGCAACGGCAAGCTCGAGGTACATGATCTATACGGGACCTCACCGGAGAGCTGGGCCGCCTTGTGGCAACTGATGCTCGAGCACGATCTCGTAGCTCGTATCACCGCTCCCCTCCGCTCCATCGATGACCCCATCTTCGACCTCCTCGAGGCCGGGCGACGGGCGCAGGCAGAGCTCTCCGCCGACACCCTCTGGGTGCGGATCGTCGATCTCGAAGGTGCCCTGGCCGCCCGCGCCTACCAGGGATCGGGCAGGGTGACGCTCGAAGTTGCGGATCCGTTTCGGGAGAGGACCGACGTGGTGACTCTGGTGGTCGAGGACGGCAAGCCGCACGTCGAGAGGGAGCGCCGACGCGTCGACGTCAGTGTCGACATAGAAGACCTGAGTGGCGCATATCTGGGATGGTCACGGTTCTTGAACCTCGCCAAGTCAGGCAGAGCCAAGGGTGATGAGCGGGCCTTGGTGGAGGCCGACCGGCTGTTCGGCTGGCCCGTGACTCCTTGGTGCCCTGAGATCTTCTAGCCAGTCGCACGGTCGCGCATCGCCTATACCCTGCTCGGGGTGAGCCGCCCATCTGCCGATGTTGTCATCTGCGGGGCGGGGATTGCCGGGGCTTCGGCCGCCTACCACTTATCGGTCAAGCGTGGGATCGACCGCTTGCTGGTCGTCGATCCCCGCCCTCCGCTGACGCTGACCAGCGACAAGTCGACAGAGTGCTATCGCAACTGGTGGCCCAACCAGCCGATGGTCGAGCTCATGAACCGATCAATCGATCTGCTGGAGGACCTCGCTCATGAAACTGGAAACGCCTTCGGGCTGAACCGGCGCGGCTACCTGTACGCCACCGCCGATCCGGAGCGGCTCCAACGGATGTCCGCACAGGCTGAAGAAACGGCGGCGCTGGGCGGAGGCGTCCTGAGAGTGCATGAAGGTGGAGACGGCTACCGACCTTCCGACTCGCACGGCTTCGACCGCGCCCTCGATGGCGCCGACCTGTTGGATGCCGACGCGCTACGCACTCATTTCCCTTACCTCACCCGAGCGGCGGTGGGGGCTCTGCATGTTCGAAGGGCTGGTTGGTTCTCTGCCCAAGGCCTCGGGGCCCTGATGCTGGAGCGGGCGGGCGAGGCCGGGGCGGAAATGGTCAAGGGATCCGTGAGCTCGGTCGAGACGACCGGCGGAGCCGTGACGGGAGTGACATTGGGGGATGGGAGCACCATCGCAACGGACTGCTTCATCAATGCGGCCGGCCCCTATCTGGGCTCGGTGGGCAAGATGGTGGGAGTCGACCTCCCCGTTCTCGCCGAGATTCACCAGAAGCTCGGATTTCGCGACCATCTGAGGGCGTTGCCCCGCGAAGCCCCGATGGTGATCTGGAGCGACAGCCAGGAACTGGACTGGACCGCGGAGGAACGGGCCGGTCTGGAGGCGGAGGGCCGCACCGATCTCCTGGGGCGAATGCCCGTGTTCTGCCACGGACGGCCCGAAGGCGGCCTCGACTCGCAATACGTATTGGCGCTCTGGGAGTACCACCGCCAGATCATGGGAGACCCCGTCTTCCCGCTTCCGCTCGACCCGCTGTACCCGGAGGTGGTCATCAAAGGAATGAGCACGATGATCCCCGCCATGACGGCCTACGCCGAGTCCCTCCCTACTCCAACGGTGGACGGCGGCTACTACCTGAAGACCGAGGAGAACCGCCCGTTGATCGGCCCGTGCGGGCCCCCCGGCTCACATGTCATCGGCGCATTCTCCGGATTCGGGGTGATGGTGGCGGCCGGCGCCGGGGACCTCCTGGCGGGCCACATCGTCGGTGACGTGCTGCCTGACTACGCCCCTGCCTTCAGCCTCAGCCGATATGACGATCCCGCCTATCTGGCGGAAGCGAACGCCAACGACTCCGGACAGCTCTGAGAGGTAGGACCCAGTACTCCTATCGGCGGGCGCCCCACACGAACGGGCCCGGCAGCAGATATCCCCGTTGGCGGCTACCGGCCGAGCCACGTTCGAACGCCTCATCAGTCGGCACCCGGAACCTGAACGAGTCCGCCAGCCGGTCGATGAGGTTGAACAGCCCGGTGATGGAGGCAACATCGACGATCGCCTCGTTGCTGATGCCGGCCTTGCGCAACTCGTCGATGTCGGCCCTGACCACCTCCCCTGGCCGCAGGGTCATCTTCTCGACCAGCTTCAGAGCGACCTTGGTCCGGTCCTCCACTGAAGCGGTGGCGCGGTTCTCGTAGACCGACTCCACCACGTCTCTGCCGAGTTCGAACGACGCGACCGCGCCGTGAGAGCCTGTTCAGAAGTGACACTGGTTCAGGTAGGAGGCGTACGCCGCGAACAGCTCGCGCTCACCCACCGACCAGTCAGAAGGCCCCCTCAACAAGGCATCGACCGCCTTGGAGAACTCGGTCCCGTAGAAGCCGGGGCGATACGCAAGCATCTTGAGGACGTCGGGCGCCCCATCATCCCGGCCCCTCCCGACCAAACTCAGGAATACGCGGCTGCGAGGACCGTGACCGTTGTCGAGTGAGGCGAGCCGCATGGTCAGCCTTCTTCGTCCATCAGTCTCATGACTGCATCCAGCCTGCTCATCCCGGCTCCCATGGCGGCGGCCACCGTCGCCTCATAAATTTCGTCGTCACTGCGCCCGGACTTCTTCAACGCTTCAACCTCGGCATCGGTCACGAGATAGGCGTGGTTGCGGACCTTGTCGAGATACAGAGCGAGATCGGCAGGCCCCTCGCCCCGATAGATTGCCTGCCTGGTCCTCACATCCAGCACCCCCGGGCCTTCGAGGACGCGATTCCGCATCGCTTCGATGTTGGGCTCATACCGACGACTCACTCGCGACATTGTCTTGCGATGGTAGAGAGGACTCGTTGGGCCTCAGGGCTGGGATGAGGTGGCAGCGACTGAGACCAGGAGCCATCGCTCGCCGGTCACCTGGCGCAAAGCGAAGGTCTCGGTGAAGGGCTCCGTGACCGAGTCGGTCGCCCGGCCGTCCGCGTCGTAGGTGACATGCTCGACCGTCCCGGTGCCCTCGATCCCAGCGCTCAGACCGCTCTGCATACCGAAGGGCTGCAACACGACCAGATGCATGGAGTCGAACGAGTATCGATCCACGGTCAGCACACCGCGGGAGATCCCATCGTTGAGGCGGTTCTGCATCTCCACCAGCCGGTCTCCGTGGTCCACTCCGGTGAGCAGCGCGGGATCCGACTCGAGCAGCGCCACCGACTCGACCTCCAGATTCTCGACCAGGGTGAGCCCCAGGGCGCTCGCTCCATCGGCAGTGGCCAAGTCAGGGCTGAATCTGGCCACCTCAGGATCGATCGTGACCTCGGGGACGACGGCAGGGTCGACCACCACACCCGCCTCGGCCAGCACATCGGGTGGGACCTCGGCGGTGCCACGGGCGGGGATGCCCGCCACCACGATGGCGGCGGCAAGCACCACCACCCCGCCGAGGGTGATGACGATTCGCCCTGCCAAGCCCGTTACTCCTCCCGTTACGCCGTCGGTACGGGCGAAGCGCGCAGCCACGGCTCCGATCCGATCTCCCTCGGACCCAGCAGCAGGCAAGCGATCGAACAGCCAGCGGACAGCGCAGACGACGACCAAGGCAGCCAGCAGGCCAACCTTGGCTCCGAACTCGGTGGTCTGCGGTGCCATCAGCAGGGTGGCGAGGATCGCCACCGCCACCCCGAATGCGACCCTGGCAACGTTGCCTCTTGGCGTGGTCTTGGGGTCGGTGATCATGAAGAAGAGGAAGATCAAGACCTCGGGTGAGGTGATGATCACCCACCAGAAGCTGCTGCCGCACACAGGTGCGAACGACCAGCGGGCTACGAAGCAATGGCCGGAAGCGGCGAGGACCCCCACGGCCGCCGTGAGCGTGGCCCAGAAAGCCACGCCCATCGACAGCAGGTTGAGCCTGGAGGTGATGAGGATCCCGCCGGTGAGGATGATGGCGTAGGCGAGGATCATCCAGCCGTTGAGCGGTGACCACCAGAAGTCGAGGGGCTCTACCCGTTCACTCCCCAGCAGCAGGAAGGCGACGACCAAACCGACGTTGGACGGGTTGAAGATGTGGGTGCCGCGGAATTTGAAGACGTACTTGGTGAGGACGGAGAAGGCCGCCACCAGGGCGAAGGTCTGCCAGTTGCGCCAGCTCCAGTACTCGCCGTGGACGGTCCCGACATCCCGCAGGATCAAAGCGACTCCGCTGCCGGTGAGCATGGCGCTCGCCGGCCACATGAGGGCGCCGACCAGGGCGAACGTGAGGATCACCTCGAGGATGGCGGCGGTGAATATGGCGGACAGGATCTGGGGGATCGAGACGTTGAATCCGAGGCCGAGCTGGCCGAGGACGTGGATCGCGATGATCACCGACGCCAGGTGCAGGCGCGGATCGCGGATGCTGGGCAGGACCACCGGGTAGCTGCGCTCCCCCACCTGGAGGGCCCTTGCCGTCGCGACCATGCGCGAAGTGTTTAACAGGCATGTGTCCCCCCTCCGGGGGACACAAGCTCACACGTCGTAGAAGAGGTAGAACTCGTAGGGGTGTGGGCGCAGCCGGATGGCGTCGACCTCTTTGGCCCGCTTGTAGTCGATCCAGGTCGAGATCAGGTCCTGGCTGAAGACGTCTCCACCCAGCAGGAACTTGTGATCGCCCTCCAGTGCCTCCAGCGCCGCTTCCAGGCTGCCCGGCACCGACGGCAGGCCCCGCAGCTCGGTCGGCTCCAGGTCGTAGATGTCCTTGTCGACCGGGGCGATGGGCTCGGTCCGGTTCTGGATCCCATCCAGGCCCGCCATCAACATCGCAGAGAAGGCGAGGTACGGGTTGCAGGACGGGTCAGGGCACCGGAACTCGAGCCGCTTGGCGGGCGGCTTCTGTGAGTACTGCGGGATACGGATGGCCGCCGACCGGTTTCGGCTCGAATACACCAGGTTGACCGGAGCCTCGTAGCCAGGAACCAGCCGCCGGTAGGAGTTGGTGGTCGGGGCGGCAAAGGCCAGAACCGCCGCCGCGTGCTCGAGCAGTCCCCCGATGTACCAGCGGGCCAGGTCGGAGAGGCCGGCATACCCGGACTCGTCGTAGAAGAGCGGCTTGCCCCCGGTCCATAGCGACTGATGGGTGTGCATGCCGGAGCCGTTGTCCTCGAAGATCGGCTTGGGCATGAACGTGACCGTCTTGCCCGCCTGCCAGGCGACGCTCTTCACGATGTACTTGTACAGAGTGACCTTGTCGGCCATCCGCAGCAACGTGTCGTAGCGCATGTCGATCTCCGCTTGGCCGGCGGTGCCGACCTCATGGTGCTGAACCTCGATGGGAATCCCGGCCACCTCGAGGGCTGCGGTCATAGCCGAGCGCAGGTCTTGGTAGTGGTCGGTCGGAGGCACCGGGAAGTAGCCCTCCTTGTACCGGGGCTTGTAGCCCAGGTTGCCCTCCGGCTCCTCGCGTCCCGAGTTCCAGGCGCCCTCATCCGAGTCGACGAAGTAATAACCGGAATACTGATTCTGCCCGAACCTGGCCGAGTCGAAGATGTAGAACTCGCATTCCGGGCCCCAATACGAGGTGTCGGCGATGCCGGTGCCCTTCAGGTACTCCTCGGCCTTCTTGGCTATGTACCGCGGGTCCTTGTCGTAGGGCTGACCAGTGATGGGATCCTTCACGAAGCAATAGAGGATCAGGGTCTTGTGCTGACGGAAGGGATCCGCGACGGCGGTGTCGGGGTCAGGCATGAGCAGCATGTCCGACTCCTGGATGGCCTGGAACCCGCGGATCGAGGATCCGTCGAAGCCGTATCCATCCTCGAAGCCTTCCTCGCTCAATTCCCGCACCGGGATCGTGAAATGCTGGACCTGGCCCGGCAAGTCGCAAAACCGCAGGTCGACGAACTCAAACCCTTCGTCGCGGGCCATCGCCACGACTTCAGCGGGGGACTTCCCCATCAGCGCGCTCCTTCTCATCCGGGGTTCCACGCCTTTGTACCCAGCCCCGGTTACGGACCCGTTGCCGGTTGGTTACGGCTGTGTTTCGGCCGTGCAAAGCCACGGCCGAAACACAGCCGAGTGCCAAGTACAAAGTATCGAGTACAAAGACAGGACCCTGTTATCCGGGTACGCGACACGGTACGACCGACGTGTGCACGACTTCACGAGGCTCACGGCATGGAAGCGTGCGATCGACTTGGCGGAGGAGGTCTATAGCTGCACGACAGCCTTCCCAACGAGTGAGAAGTTCGGACTCATCAGACAGACTCGGCAGGCAGCCTCCTCGGTGCCTGCCAACATCGCCGAGGGATCCGGGCGGCGAACACCGGGGGAGTTCCGCCAGTTCCTGAGCAATGCTTTGGGATCCGCCACCGAACTGAGCTCCCACCTGGTCCTGGCCGGACGACTGCGACTGGCAGATCCGAGTCTGATCGGAGAGCTAGAGGCCAGAGTCATCGAGGTGAGACGCCTAATCGTTTCGTTGATGAAGTCCCTCGACGTCTGAGGATCAGTCTTTGTACTTTGTACTTCGATACTTCATACTTCGTCGCGCCACGGGGTCCCGTCGTTACCCTCCTAAGCAATGCCTGCAACCATCGTCATCGGCGCCCAATGGGGCGACGAGGGTAAGGGCAGGGTCACCGACTACTTCGCCAAGTCCGCTGACTTCGTGGTCCGCTACCAAGGTGGCAACAACGCCGGTCACACGATCATCACCGGCCAGGACCGCTTCGCGCTGTCCCTGGTCCCCTCCGGGGTGATGTACCCGGATTGCACGCCGGTGATCGCCTCCGGCTGCGTGATCGATCCCAAGGTCCTGCTGGCGGAGATCGACATGCTTACGGCGCGCGGGATCGACCCATCGCGGCTCCGGATCTCATCGAATGCCCACCTGATCATGCCCTATCACCGAAAGCTCGACGCCATGATCGAGCGGCACCTCGGCCAAAACCAGATCGGCACAACCAAGCGTGGGATCGGCCCCGCCTATACCGACAAGTACGGGCGGGCCGGGATCCGGGTACAGGATCTGTACGACCCGAAGATCTTCCATGAGAAGGTCGAGACTGCCCTCGACTACAAGAACCAGATCCTCAGCCGGGTCTACAACCAGCTGCCGATGAGCGCTGACGCGATCTCGGCCGAGTACCTGGCCTACGCCGAGCGGCTGCTCCCCTTTGTGACCGACACCGCCCTGCTCATCTGGGAGGGGCTCCGCCAGGGCAAGCAGGTTCTGTTCGAGGGCGCCCAGGGCACCTTGCTCGACATCGACCACGGCACCTACCCCTTCGTCACGTCGTCGAACCCGACTGCTGGAGGGGCACTGGTCGGAAGCGGGGTGGGTCCAAGAGAGATCAACGAGGTGGTGGGGGTGGCCAAGGCCTATATCTCCCGCGTGGGCACCGGGCCATTCCCCACCGAGCTCGCCGACGCGGTGGGCGACCGGATGGTCGAGTTGGGCGGCGAGTTCGGGACCGTCACCGGCCGCCGCCGCCGTTGCGGCTGGCTCGACCTTGTGGCATTGCGCTACGCCGTCAGAGTCAACTCGATCAGCCAGCTGTTCATCACCAAGCTCGACATCCTCTCGGCCTTCGAGCAGCTGCGGGCAGCCGAGGCATACGAGTTCGACGGCGAGATCTTCACCGAATTCCCCCGCCAGCAGCGGGTGCTCTACGAGTGCCGCCCGGTGTATCGGGACCTGGCCGGGTGGGGAAGCGACATCTCCGAAGTGCGGTCGTTCGCAGATCTCCCCAAGGAAGCGCAGGCCTACATCGAGTACATCGAGGAGCAGGCCCAGGTGCCGGTGGGTTGGATCTCCGTTGGTCCGGAGCGCAGCAGGCTGATCGCCCGCGAATGAGGGTGGTACTGGTGGGTAGCGGGGGCCGGGAGCACGCCCTCGGTTGGAAGCTGGCGTCGGATCCCTCGGTCGACGAGTTGTTCTCGCTCCCGGGGAACCCAGGCCTGGCCCTACTCGGACCGACAATTGATGGCATATCTCCAGATGATCCGATGGGCGTTGCCAGAGCCTGCCGGGAGGCCGGGGCCGATCTGGTCGTGATCGGGCCCGAAGCGCCACTGGCAGCGGGAGTGGTCGACGCCCTTCAGGCCAACGACATCCTCGCTTTCGGCCCCACCAGGGCCGCCGCCCGTCTCGAGTCATCCAAGTCATTTGCCAAGGAGGTGATGGCGGGCGCCGGTGTGCCCACCGCCGGCTCCCGCTCCTTCACCGATCCCGTGGCGGCCGGCGCCTTCCTGTCGAGCCGGCCCGCCCCCTATGTCGTCAAAGCCGATGGCCTGGCCGCCGGCAAGGGTGTCCTCGTCACGGACGACCTCGCTGATGCCCAGGCCTGGGCGGTCGCGTGCTGCGGAGGCAGGTTCGGGGAGGTGGGAGCCACCGTCGTCATCGAGGATTACCTGGCCGGCCCCGAGGTCTCGGCGATGGCGATCTGCGCCCGAGGGGAGGCGGTCCTCTTCCCCTACGCCCGCGACTACAAGCGCCTCGACGACGGGGACCGCGGCCCCAACACCGGAGGGATGGGGGCGTATGCGCCCGTCGACCTCCCCGGCCTGCCCGCCGGCGACCTGAGCGAGCTGATCTTCGAGCCGATGCTCGACGCGATGGCCGAGATCGGCTGTTGGTACACCGGCTTCCTCTACGCAGGACTGGTGCTGACCGAGACCGGTCCCCAAGTTCTCGAGTTCAACTGCCGTCTGGGTGATCCCGAGACCCAGGTCCTGATGCCCCTCCTGGAGGCGGACCTGGCTGCGAGCCTGACCGCCGCCGCCGGCGGCGACATCGAGGACGTCGACCTCAAGTGGTCAGGGGATACGGCGGTGGACGTGGTGCTGGCAGCCGCGGGCTACCCCGGCACCCCCCGCTCCGGGGATGAGATCGGCGGCCTCACACATGTGCAAGACGCCATGGTCTTCCAGTCCGGGACGGCCCCGGCGCCGGACGGGCTGGTGACGGCAGGGGGCCGCGTCCTCAACGTGGTGGGAGTGGGGCCTGATCTGTCCACCGCCCGTCAGCGGGCCTACGCTGCCGCCGGGCGGATCGAATTCGCCGGCATGCAATACCGCCGTGACATCGGTATCGGAGGGCCCTCGTGAGCAAAGTGGCGATCCTGATGGGCTCTGGATCGGATCGGCAGGTCATGTCGAAGGCGGCAGAGACCCTCGACTCGTTCGGCGTGCCTCACGAGATGCGGGTCCTCTCGGCCCACAAGACGCCTGATGAGGCATTCGCCTTCGCTGCGGCCGCCGAGGCCTCCGGCTTCTCGGTCATCATCGCCGGAGCCGGGAAGGCCGCCCACCTGGCAGGGGTCATGGCGGCCAAGACCGTGCTGCCCGTCATCGGCGTCCCCCTGTCTGCCTCGCTCGACGGGCTCGACTCATTGCTCGCAACGGCCCAGATGCCGACCGGGGTACCGGTGGCGACAGTTGCCATCGACGGCGCCACCAACGCTGCCTTGCTGGCCGTCGAGATCATGGCGGTGTCCGACCCGGACCTCCGTGAGAAGCTGGTTGCCTACCGCAAGCGCCTGGCGGTGGAGACCCTCAACGCATGACGGGCTCTCTCGCGCCGAGCGGATACATCCTGCTGGCCGACGTCTCCGGCTACACGATGTTCCTCACCACCTCCGAGCTGGAGCACGCCCGCGACATCATGAGCGACCTGTTGGAGAAGGTGGTGGCTGGGACGAAGCCGCCGCTCCAGGTCTCCAAACTGGAGGGCGACGCCGTCCTCAGCTACGGGATGGAGAGCGCCATCCTCGGCGGCCAGACCCTGATCGAGATGATCGAGGAGTGTTACGTCGGGTTCCGGCGGGCAATCGAGCGAATGGTTCTCAACAACACGTGCAAATGCAACGCCTGCACCAACATCTCGAACCTCGACCTCAAATTCTTCGTTCACCACGGCGAGTTCGCCCTCCAGCAGGTGGGCGACCGACAGGAGCTGTTCGGGCCGACTGTCATCCTCGCCCACCGGCTGCTCAAGAACGACATCAAGGAGGCAACCGGTATCGCCGCCTACACGGCCTACACCGGTGCCGCCATCGAGCAGATGGGGAGGGAGTTGGTCGAAGGCATGCGCTCCCATCGTCTGCACTACGAGGACGTGGGGGAAGTCGAAATCTGGATCGAAGACATGCGGCATGCGTGGGAGGCGAGCAGGAAGGAGAACCTGATCAACCTCGCTGCCAAGGAGATCCTCATGGAAGAGAGCACTGAGTTCGGGCTCCCCCCCGAGACCGTATGGAGCTATCTGACCGATCCCGAGTTTCGCAAGACCTTCATGGCCGCCGACTCAGCCGCGGTCTCGAAGAAGTCGGCAGGCAGGGTCGCTGAAGGGACGGTGTTCCATTGCTATCACGGCGGCGGAGAGGTTCCTCAAGAGGTGGTGGAGTGGCGTCCTTTCGAACGCATGGTCACTCACGACAGCGTCAAAGTGATGGGTGCCACTGTGAAGCTCTATTCGATATACGAACTCGCGCCGACCGAGGACGGGACCCGGATGACGGTGCGATTCGGCCGCCTGACCGGCCCCAAGATCCAGGCCGCCTTGGCCAAGAAGGGATTCGGCGCGCAGCGGGACAAGATGATGGAAGACAGTCGCAACTTCAAGGAGCGGATCGAAGCCGACTACCTGGCGAGGGTGAAGGTCTAGCCCACCGCCTTTCGCAGCCCCGCCGCCAGGTTTCCCCTCTTCTCGACCACCACGTCAGCAAGACCCAACCAGGCCGCCATCGTTCCCAGTTCGGCGGCGATGGGCGGCGAGATCCGTCCGGCATCCTGGCCTTCCTCCATATAGGAGCCTCGCACCAGCAGCTTTCCCTGCTGACGATCTCCTTTGAGGTCGAGCCTGCCAACCAGCTCTCCATCGTGCATGACCGGGAACACGTAGTAGCCGTAGACCCGTTTCGGCGGCGGCGTGTAGATCTCGATCCGGTAGTGGAAGTCGAAGAGGCGCTCGGTGCGATCCCGATGCCAGACCAGTGGGTCGAAGGGGCAAAGGAAGGCCGTACCTCTGATCGACCTCGGCACGCGGGCGGCTGGGTCCTTGTAGACCGGCCCCTTCCAGCCGTCGACTTCAACCTCTTCCGCCTCCCCCACTGCCACCAACTCTGCCAGAGCCTTGTTCGAAGGTTCCTTTCTCATCCTGTAGTAGTCGGCCAGGTCGGCCATCGTCCCGATCCCGTGAGATCGCAGCGCTTTGCGCATCAGTAGACGATGCGCCTCTTCTGTGCCGACCCTGGCTTCGACCACATCGGAAGACAGGACTCGCTCGGAAAGGTCGTAATACCGTTGGAAGTTGACCCGATCCGCCACGGTCACCCTGCCGGTGAAGAAGAGCGCCTCGAGCGCTGCCTTGGCGTCCGACCAGTTCCACCAGGCACCCCTTCGATTGTTGGCGTGCTGCTCGAGGTCAGAAGGCCGCAGCGGCCCGCGCTCCCTCACCTCGCTGAGCACCGCTTTGAGAAGGTCCTGATTGGAGGCGCTCCACCTCCCCATCGAGGGCCAGTGGTTCCAGGCCGACTCCATCCGATGGCGAAACAACGGCCAATCCGACACCGGGAAGAGGGCGGCCTCGTGCGCCCAGTATTCGGCCATCTCCCCGCTACCCCAGCCGATCCGATCGGCCAGCTCCATGGGGTAGCTACCCAAGCGGGCGAAGAAGGGGAGGAAGTGGGCGCGAGCGACGATGTTGACCGAGTCGATCTGGACGACGCCGACCCGGTCGACGACTTTGCGGAGGTGGCGCATGTCGATGCGGCCGGGCGGGCGAGGCTCGGCGAAGCCTTGGGCGGCGAGCGCGATTCGACGCGCTTGCTGGATGGTGTAACGGGCCAAGGGGGCGCAAAGTTAGCGAGTCAGGTCGTCACGTAGACTCGACGCCACCCGGCTCAGGAGGACAGTGACCACTGCATCGGCCCCGAATCCAGCTCTTCGGTCCCGCAACCCGGCGTTGAACTCGCGGGTTTTCGGCTCCGTCAGCGGGACGGTGGAGGAGACGATGACGGTGAGTGGCACCGCCGCCAAGGCCATGCTCTACCTGGTCGTGCTGTTGGGGGCGGCCACTTGGGGTTGGAATCAGGTGACGCCGCTCCCAGGCGGAGCTGTTCGCTGGCCGAGCTGGGTGATCTGGGTCTCGCTTGGTGCCTTCGGAGCGGCGATGGTCGCCACCTTCGTCCCTCGCATCGCGCCTCTGATGGGAGCGGTCTACTCGGGCCTGCAGGGAGCGGCCATGGGTGCCATCTCCGCCATCTATGAGATCGCCTGGGAGGGCATCGTCAAGCAAGCGGTCCTCGTCACGCTGGGAGTGATGCTTGTGACCCTGGTTGCCTACGCCACCGGGCTGGTGAAAGTGGGTCCCAGGTTCCGAACCGGGGTCATCATCGCCACCGCCGGCATCGCCCTCGTCTATCTGGTCGGCTGGCTCTGGTCGCTCTTCACCGGCGGGGTCCCCTTCTATGCACAGAGCACCTCGATCGGCATTTGGTTCAGCGTCCTGGTCGTCGGCCTGGCCGCCTTCAACCTGCTGCTCGACTTCGACCTGATCGCCCGCCGCAGCCAGGAAGGCGCCCCCAAGCGCCTCGAGTGGTACGCCGCCTTCGGATTGATGGTGACCCTGGTCTGGCTCTACCTCGAGGTTTTAAGGCTGCTGGCGCTGACTCGGGGCAGACGCTGAGGGCCCTCCCGGCTCCATGATCGCGCGCTACACCCTTCCCGAGATGGCGCTGGTGTGGGAAGAGTCAAACCGTCTCGAGATCTGGCGGAAGGTGGAGGCTCTCTCCTTGGAGGCATGGTCCGATCTCGGCGCGGTCCCGGCTGCAGCCTCTAAGGCAGCCTGGGAGGCGGAGCTCCCGACGGCCGCTGAAGTGGCCGAGCGGGAACGTATAACGGATCACGACCTCGCTGCTTTTGTCGACCTCGTCGCCGAGCGAATGAGTGAAGGGTCGGAGTGGCTGCACTACGGCCTCACCTCGTCAGACGTGCTCGACACTGCCGCGGCGGTGCAGATGGTCGAGGCAACCGACCTTCTCCTGGCCGCCCTTGCCGCACTATTCGGGTCGGTGAAGCGCCGTGCCTTCGAGCACAGGCAGACATTGATGTTGGGCCGCACACATGGGATCTGGGCCGAGCCGACCACATTCGGCCTGAAGCTGTGCGGGTGGGCATTCGAACTGGAGCGCGACCACCGGCGACTGGCCGCGGCTCGTCGCTCGATCGCGGTGGGAAAGGTCAGTGGCGCGGTCGGCACCTACGCCCATGTGCCACCGGCTGTCGAAGCCCACGTCTGCTCCCGGCTCGGGCTGGAAATCGAGCCTGCCTCGACTCAGGTGACCGCCCGCGATCGGCATGCCGAATGGGTGCAGGCGGCGGCCTTGACCGGCGCTTCTATCGAGCGCTTCGCCACCGAGGTCCGCCATCTGCAGCGGAGCGAGGTTGGTGAGTTGCGGGAGCCCTTCGGGGCGGGGCAGAAGGGGTCATCCGCCATGCCACACAAGCGCAACCCGATCGTGTCCGAAAGGATGGTGGGCCTGGCTCGCCTCCTGCGTGGCTATGCCACCACCGCCCTTGAGAACGTCGCCCTCTGGCACGAGCGCGACATCAGCCACTCGTCGGCAGAGCGAGTGGTGTTTCCCGACGCCGCCCTTTCTCTCTATTACATGCTTGTGCGGTTCAAGCAGCTGGTCGACGGCCTGGAAGTCGACTCGGAGCGAATGGCCGCCAATCTCGACGCCACGCGCGGTCTGGTCTACAGCCAGGCGGTGCTGTTGGCGATGGTGGCCAACGGCATGGAGCGAGATGCCGCCTACCGGGTGGTCCAGCTCCATGCCCAGTCGGTGTGGCGAGAGGGAGGGAATCTCCACGACCATCTCGCCGCCGATCCCGACACCGGGCTCGGTCCAGACCAGCTGGGGGCCTGCTTCGACCCCGAGCGCTTCCTGGTCAACGCCGGGGTCGTGTTCGACCGGCTGGAGGAGCTGGATCTCTAGGCCCCCTCCCCGCCATGGCGGCACCTCCCCCAATCCGCCACCATGGTGCCGATGACGACCGAGCCCACCGCCCCCCAGCCGGCACAGCCCGCC
>DATBMA010000017.1:0-2816 GCA_036555105.1 Acidimicrobiia bacterium | reverse complement strand
GCTTCGAGCCGGTCGTTAGCCTCCGCGGGTGACCGCGGAGGCAGGCGCCGCCGTCGAGGAGGCCTTCCGTCTCGAGCACGCGCGGGTCGAGGCGGCCCTCATCAGAGGCTTCCGCGACTTCGACCTCGCAGAAGAAGCCCTCCAAGATGCATTCGAGCAGGCAATGCGAACCTGGCCTTCGAGTGGCATCCCCGACAATGCCGCAGCATGGATCCTCACGACCGCCCGCCGCAAGGCGCTCGACCTGCTGCGCAGGAGGGGCCGGCTCGAGTCGAAGCTGATCGAGGTCGGGAATCAACAAGCAACTGCGATTGGCTCCGAGCAGCCCGACCTAGGACCATTCGACGATGACGTCCTCTGCCTGATTTTCACCTGCTGTCACCCGTCGCTGGCCCTGGAGTCTCAAGTGGCGATGACACTCCGCTCGGTCGGGGGCCTGACCACTGCGGAGGTGGCCAGGGCTTTTCTCATATCGGAGCCCGCCATGGCCCAGAGGCTGGTGCGGGCCAAGCAGAAGATTCGGCGGGCAGGGATCCCTTTTCGGGTGCCGCCTCCCCAACTCCTCTCGGAACGCCTGGCGGCCGTCCATGCGGTCATCTACCTGATCTTCAATGAGGGATACATCGCCACCTCCGGCGAGAGCCTCCTGCGCCATGACCTGGCAGCTGAAGCCATCCGGCTGGGAAGGATGCTGGCCGAGCTCATACCCGCCGACCCGGAGACGGCCGGCCTCCTGGCCCTGATGCTCCTGCAGGACTCACGCCGCGCCGCCCGCACCTCCTCCGACGGGAGCCTGGTCGTGCTGGAGGACCAGGACCGCAGCGAGTGGGACGGTGCCGAGATCGCCGAGGGGCTTACACTCCTGGGCTCCTCCTCTGGTGACGGGCCACCGGGTTACTACCAATCTCAGGCGGCGATCGCCGCCGTCCATGCCAGGGCCGCGGACTACAGCGCAACCAACTGGGCCGAGATCGTCGATCTCTATGAAAACCTGCTGTCGATCGCTCCAACCCCGGTGATCAGGCTCAACCAGGCGGTGGCGGTCTCGATGAGCTCGGGCCCCGAGCACGGCCTGGAACTGGTGGACCGGCTGGCCGCCGAAGGCGCCCTCGATGACTATCACCTGCTCTATACGGCACGGGGGGCGATGCTGGAGCAACTGGGGCGGGACGAAGAGGCGGCCAACGCATATCGCGACGCCTTGGAAAAGGCCAACAACCAACAAGAGCGGCGCCACCTCGAGTTGCAGCTGTCACGACTCGGGAGAACCAACCATGAATGGTCACCCTGGCGGCAGCACTAACGTCGCGCCCCCAGGAGGTGGCGGATGTCAGAGAGTCCCCCGGCCGGGTATCACTCGGTCACGCCGTACGCAGTCGTCGACGACGCCGACAAGACCATCGAGTTCATGGAGAAGGTCTTTGAGGCCACTGTGAGGGAACGGATGCAGGGCCCGGACGGCCGGGTAGCCCACGCCGAAGTGCGAATCGGCGACTCCCTGATCATGCTCTCCTCGGCCACTCCTGACTACCCCCGGTTTCCCATGATGGTGCACCTGTATTTGCCCGATGTAGACGCCACGTATGCCGCAGGCCTCGAGGCCGGGGCGACTTCGCTGCGGGAGCCGGCCGACCAGTTCTACGGCGACCGCAGTGGCGGCTTCGAGGACCAAGACGGAAACCAATGGTGGCTCGCAACCCGCTTCGAGGACGTTTCGACCGAGGAGATGGTCAGGAGACTGGAGGCAGCAGAATGACGACGGAAGCCAAACCGCAGGCCAGGCCAAGCACTCGAAGCCTTACCGACGAGCAACTGCATGAGGTGATGGGGCTGCTCAAGGGAGTCAACTCGGTGGAGTTGAAGCTCACCGTGCCGGAGTCCGATCAGCGGTCGGCCATGCGCGCGCTCGACATGGACCCGCTGGGGGCGCAGATCCGCCAGGTGTGTTTCTTCGATACCCCTGACCTCGCCCTCAACTCGATGGGCCTGGTCGTGCGAGCGAGGCGGGTGCAGGGAAAGCCCGCCGACTCCGCGGTCAAGCTGCGCCCGGTCGATCCCAACGACCTGCCCGCCGAGCTGAAGCTCTCACCCAATGTCAAGGTGGAGCTCGACGCAATGCCAGGCGGGTTCGTCGTCTCGGCCACCATCAAGGGAAGGTCCAACAACGACTCCGTCCGCCAGGCGGTGTTCGGGCAACTTCCCATCCGCAAGCTCTTTTCCAAGGAGCAGCGGTCCTACTACAAGGCCCACGCCCCGGACGCCCCCGAACTCGACCAGCTCAGCGTTCTCGGCCCGATCACAGTGTTCAAGCTGTCGTTCACGCCCGAGGAATTCGGACGGGACATGGTGGCCGAGCTGTGGATGTACCCGGACAACTCCCGGATCCTCGAGCTGTCGACCAAATGTGATCCCAGCGAGACATTCCAAGTGGCCACCGAGGCGAGGCTCTACCTCTCCAAGCACGGGATCGACCTCACCGGCGACCAGCAGACCAAGACCAAGACAGCGCTCGAGTACTTTGTCAAGAACCAGCCGCAGCCAACGACACAGGGCAACTGAGAGATCGCCGGGAGGACGGCCTCGATGGCACGGGTAACGGGTATCGGTGGAGTGTTCTTCCGCTCCGACCAGCCGAAGGAGTTGCAGGACTGGTACGTGCAGCACCTGGGACTGTCGGCGGACACCGACGGCTACGTTGTCTTCCGCTGGTCGGCGCCGGGTTCCACGGTTTGGGCGCCTTTTCCGGCTGACACCGACTATTTCGGGTCGAGCGGCGGGGCATACATGATCAACTATCGGGTCGACGACCTCGACGG